>NZ_JBHVKN010000026.1:0-41264 GCF_042798075.1 Nocardioides sp. NPDC057772 | reverse complement strand
GTTCCACGAAGGAGGCGAGCCTGCACCGAGTTACCTCGGTGAACATCCGCCGGCCGCCGCGTAGACCCCCAGCCGGTCGAGCGGCGGCTGCGCACTGGGGTGGGCGACGGCGGCCGCACCTACCGCACAAGCCGTACGCAGCGCCTGCTCGTCTGGCGCACCCGAGAGGATCGCGAGGGTGAGCGCCGCCGAGAAGGCGTCGCCGGCACCGACGGTGCTGACCACCTCGGACACGGGCGCAGCGGGCACGCGCGTCGCCTCGACACCGCCGACGAACATGGCCGCGCCCGAGGCTCCGTAGGTCACCGCGACCCGTTTGGCCTCCCGCAGCTCGGGTATCGCGGCGTACTCGGTCTCGTTGACGATGAACAGGTCGACTCGCTCGACGAGGTCCGCGGGCAGCGGCTGCGCCGGGGCCGCGTTGACCACGACGACCCCGGTGGCCCGCGCGGCCACGGCCCGGACCACGTCCAGGGACAGCTCGAGCTGCATCAGCACGGCTTCGTCGGGACCGACGGCGACTCCACCGGCGTCGACCAGCGCGTTGGCACCGCCGCACACCACGATCTGGTTCTCCCCCGCCGCGTCGACCGCGATCAGCGCGGTGCCGGTCGGCGCGTCGACCGTGCGTACGCCCCCGACGTCGACGCCGGCTGCCCGGATCGTCTCGATCGCCCAGGTGCCGTCCGCGTCGGAGCCGACGGCACCGACCATCCGCACCCGCGCCCCGAGCCTGCTCGCCGCGACCGCCTGGTTGGCACCCTTGCCGCCGACGTCGCGGCGCAGCTGCCCGCCGCCGACCGTCTCACCGGCTTCGGGCAACCGCTCGACGACGGCCGTCAGGTCGACGTTGATGCTCCCGACGACGAGCAGCTCCTGGGGCGGGCGCACCGGCATCAGGAACGCAGCAGGCCGATGCAGGAGTAGGGAAGGCCGGAGACCCGCTCCAGCGGCACCTCGCGCGCCTCGGCGAGCCGCTTGACCTGCCCCAGGTCGGCGTCGCGCGCCGGGTCGACCAGGACCTTCGCGGGCTCGCCGTGCAGAAGCAGGCGTACGGTCTCGTCGATGCCGGCGACGACGAGGCTGACGTCGCCGTCCCCGAACCTCTCGGCGGCGTCCTCGACCGCGTCCCAACCCGCCCAGGTGGGCGTGTGGTCGCCACCGAGGTGAGCCTCGAGGTCGAGCATCACCTTGGTGCGTACGATCGGGAACCGGGCCGCGACCGTGTCGATGAACTTCTTGGACATGTCGGACGGGGCCAGACCGGCGTGGAACACCGCGCCGTGGAAGTCGTTGGGTCCGACCCGGTCGTCGTCGAGGACCGTGCTGGACACGAGACCCGAGGCGGTCGGGCCCAGGCACGCCGAGGGAATCAGGAAGTCCTCCCGGGTGCCGTAGATCGCCACGCTCCGGCCCGGATCGGCGAGCGCCGCCATCTCCGGGGAGAACGGCGAGGAGAGATGGGCGTCGAGCGTGGAGTTGGCCTTCTCGACGGCCGCCGCCAGCTCGCGGGTGACCGCGCCGGTGCCGGTCCAGCCGTCCACGAACATCACCCGGGCGGGGTCGTGATGAGCCGCCAGATAGGCGAGCGCGGTCTGATCGATGCCACGCCCGTGGATCAGCGAGATCGCGTAGTGGGGCAGGTCGAGCCCGTGCACCCGCTGCGCCCAGCGCCGCATCAGCACCCCGATCGGGGTGCCGGTGGGCGCCAGCGAGACCAGCACCGCGTCCTGCCCGCGTCGGGCCAGCACCTGCTCGGTGACCAGGCCGACGGCGTACGCCACCCGCTGGGCCGACGCGCTCAGCGCCTCGTCGAAGAGCTCGAGGTGCGCCTCGTCGTTGTCCTCGGTCGTCTCGGCGTCCTCCGAGGAGAGGTCGGTGAGCAGCCAGGAGACGTCGTCTCGCTCGTAGGAGCCGAACGCCGGGCCGTGGAGCGGCGCCGGCAACTGCCGGGCCGGCTGGTCGTGGCGCGGCTCCGGGGTGAACGCCGGGATGGTCACGACCACGACCCGCGGCGCCATCCGGGAGAGCTGGTCGACCAGACCGCCCTCCTGGTGCAGCGCGGGGGTGTCGGCGGGCTCGTCGACCACGAGCACGATCGCCTCGAACGCTCCGGCACGCAGGTTGTAGGCGAAGCGCGGACCGTCACCGTCGGCGGGATCGTCGTGGGACGGGAAGGTGATCGCGGTGCGGACGGCGTAGCCCGGGTCGTCGACGTCGAGCACCGGCGACCGTGTGGTCGTCGAGAAGGTGATCTCGTGACGCCGGCCCTCGGCGGCGCGCCGGTCGGCGAGCGCAGAGGCGATCCGCAGGGGTGCGTACATCAGCTCCTCGGTGCCCAGGACGTGCACCGGGCCGTCCGGGATCCGGCCGGCGACCGCGGCGGCGGTGACGGTGACGGCGGACTCGTAGGAGCCGGCGACGCTGGTCGTGAAGCCGTGGCGGCCTCCTTCTGGGACCGCCCGCGGCCAGGTCGCGACGACCTGGACGACCTCACCACGCGGGCGCTGGACCGACTCGACGCCGGCCAGCTGACGGAGGCTCTCGACGGTGTCGATGAGCCGGTTGCCGTTGTCGGCCAGGTCTTCGGGCAGGTCGATCTCACCGCTCGCGAGGGAGACCACGTCCAACGTGGCACGCAGCCGCTTGACCGAGCGCTCCATCCGGCCGCGATCGGCCTCGGAGCGCAGGTCGACGAGCGTGGCCACGACGTAGTGCTTGTGCGGGAACTTCTTGTGCAGCGCCCGGATCGTGCTGACGACGGTCTTCCCGGTGATGACCTCGTCGTCGACCAGGACCAGCGTCTCGGCACGGGCGAGGAAGGCGGGGTCGGCAGGGAGCAGCCGGTGGGAGGTCGCGTGCGAGTGCTCCTCGAAGAAGTCGGCGACGGACTCCAGGCCTTCGACGACTCGCCGGGTCGAGTGCAGGTAGGGCGCACCGAGCCCGTCGGCGACGAGGTGGCCGAGCGCGGTCGCGGTCTCGGCATAGCCGAGCACCACCGCGTCGCCCGTGACCGCGGCGCGCGCCTTGGCCGCCAGGCGCAGCCCGGCGTCGGTCACCAGACGCGGATCGGTCGGCACGTGCTTGCCGAGGACGGAGGAGACGAGGAGCTGCGCCCGGCGCGGGTTGCGTCGCACCGCCAGGCCGACCAGATCGGTGATCATCATCCCGCTCGGCGCGTCGGTCGTCCGAAGACGCACGCCCAGACGTTCGGCCACCCAGTTGCCCGACCAGCCGCTCGCTTCGTCTCTCACAGGTGACATTCTCCCCCAATGCTCCTCACCTGACTCAACCGCACGGGGGTCTCCATGTCCACCGTTGGTCTCGTCCGGGCCACCCCGACGTCCAGAATGAGAACGTGTTCTTGTCGGTGACGGTGTGAAGCACTAGGTTCCGGTCATGTCACGTCGCTCCGGAAGCTTCGGAATCGTTGCCGCCGCGGCGGCCGTACTCGCGTTCGGGACCTCGTTGCTGAGCCCGGCCGGACCAGCCACCGCCGACCCAGCCACCGACCCAGCCGCCGAAACCGCAGAAGAGACGCCTCGGCTGTCCCGTGAGGGCCGCTGGCTGGTCGACCAGCACGGTCGGATCGTGCTCGTGCACGGACAGAACCTGGTCTGGAAGCACGATCCGTACGTCCCACCCGACTCCCCCGAGGGCTTCACCGCCGCGGACGCGGAGTGGCTGGCCGAGCACGGGTTCAACGGCGCCCGGATCGGCACCCTGTGGGCGGGCGTGACCCCCGACGCTCCCGGGAGGGTCGACGAGGGCTACCTCGACGACTGGCAGCGGGTGATCGACCTGCTGGCCGACCAGGGCATCTGGATGCAGTACGACTTCCACCAGGACATGTGGCACGAGACGTACGGCGGCGAGGGGGTGCCGGACTGGGCCGCGAAGCGACCGGCCCCCTACCACCTGCACCCGCCGATCAAGCTCTCGTTCCCGGCGACCTACATCACCCCCGAGCTGGCCACGGTCTACGACAACTTCTGGGCCAACAAGGACGGCGTCCAGGACGGCTGGGCCGCGGCGTGGGGCGCGGTCGCCGAGCGGTGGGGCGACCAGCCCTACTCGATGGGCTACGACCTCATCAACGAGCCGTGGGCGGGCCGGGAGTGGCTCACCTGCCCGATCACCGGGTGCAAGAGCTCCTACCGCGACGAGTTCCAGCCGGCGTACGAGCGGGCGACGGCGGCGATCCGGGCGTCCGATCCCGACGGGATCGTCTGGTACGAGTCGCAGCTGCTCGCCAACCAGGTCCCCAACTCCGGCTTCGGACCGGCGAACGACGACCAGGTCGGCTACTCCTGGCACAGCTACTGCCCCTTCGGCTACCTCGACTCCCAGGGCATCCCCCTCGGCGTCAGCGGGTGCAAGGACTACGACGAGACCCACAACGCCAAGGCCCTGGAGCAGGCCGAGACGATGGGCGCGACCAACCTGATGTCGGAGTTCGGCGCGACCGACAACACCGAGCTGCTGGCCATCGACACCGCCTCGGCGGACGACCACTTCACCTCGTGGATGCACTGGGCCTACAAGCACTGGGACGACCCGACCACCGCCGACGGGCGTCAGGGTATGTTCGCCGACGACGCCGATCTGTCGACGGTGAAGCAGGAGAAGCTGCGTACGCTCGTCCGCACCTACCCGCAGGCCACGGCCGGCACCCCGGTCGACCTCTCCTTCGACCCCGGGACCGGCGCGTTCAGCTACACCTATGAGCCGGACGCCGACATCGAGGAGCCGACCGAGATCTTCGTCAGCCCGCTCCACTATCCCTCCGGGGCCGACATCACCGTCGAAGGCGGCCGGGTCGTCGGCGAGGCCGAGCACCACCGGATCCTGGTCGAGGCGAACGGAACACAGCCCGTGACCGTCACGATTGACTAGGCTGGTCTCGTCCCGCCCGCTCCGGCCAGTGTCGGCCCAGCCATCGGAGGATCAGTTTGTCCGTCTCGCTCGCTCGGGGACAGTCGGTCTCGCTCACCACGGGTGACGGCAGCAGCATGACGCACGTACGGATCGCGCTCGGCTGGGACGCGGTCAGGAAGGGCCTCTTCGGCGGGTTCCGCGGCGCCGACGTCGACATGGACGCCTCCGCGATCCTCTACGACGCGACCGGCTCCCACGTCGACCAGGCCTGGTTCCGGCAGCTGAAGTCCCGCAACGGCGCCGTCGTCCACACCGGCGACAACCGTACGGGTGCCGGCGAGGGCGACGACGAGTCGATCATCGTCCACCTCGACCGGGTGCCTCCCGAGGTCGCCCAGATCGTGTTCACGATCAACTCCTTCACCGGGCAGAGCTTCGCCCAGATCCAGAACGCCTTCTGCCGGCTCGTCGACGAGAACACCCACACCGAGGTCGCCCGGTTCGACGTCAGCCAGACCGGCCCGCACACCGCCGAGATCATGGCCAAGCTCAGCCGCTACGACGGCGGCTGGACGATGACCGCGCTGGGCGAGATCGGCAACGGGCGTACGTTCCAGGACCTGCTGCCCTCGATCGCCCCGACGCTCTGACCCTGGACCCGGTTCAGCCGAGCGAGCCGACCCCGACGACGGTGAGGCCGGCACCGAGGACCGTGACGCCGAGCGCGGCGAGGATCGGGGTGACCTTCGCCGCGACCTGCAGGTACGCCTGGGACTCGGCGACGCGGATGACGAGGGTGTTGCCGGCCAGCGCCAGCAGGCCGACGCCGAACAGGATCGTCGCCATACCCATGCCGAAGGTCATCACCAGGAGCAGCGCGAACGCCGAGCGGCCGGCGAACAGGCCGGTCACCAGGACCAGGAAAGCACCCGGCGACGGGGTCAGGCCACCGGAGATGCCGAGCAGGACGATGCCGGGGCGGCGGACGCCGTCTCGGTGACCGTGGCCGTGCTGGCCGGAGTGACCATGGGAGTGCCCGTGTGAGTGCGCGTGTGAGTGCCCGTGGCCGGTGCCCGAGCGGGCCGCCCGCCAGTGCCGACGCAGCAGCCAGAGCCCGGTGCCGACGACCAGCACCCCGGCGACGATCTGCAGCCCGGCGGTGAGGTTCTCCAGACGTACGAGATCGGAGAGCGAGAAGAACGCCCAGGCCACCGCGATGACCAGCACCGAGAAGGTGTGCATCACCGCGACCGAGCCGCCGAGCCAGGCCGCGTCGCGCACCCTGCCCTCGGCCCCGATCAGGTAGGCAGCCGCGAGGGTCTTGCCGTGCCCGGGCGCGATCGCGTGGGCGGCGCCGGCCGCGAAGGCGAGCACGAAGGCTGCCGCGGCGATGCCGGGCTCGTCGAGATAGCCCTGCACCCGCTCGACCAGGGCCGCCGCACCGAGCCAGTCGCCCGTGAAGAAGTCGTTCATGTCAGGTGCAAACGATGGCACAGGGATCCGTCGGCGGATACGGCTGTGGCAACCGTTTACCAAGTCGACGGCCGGGCGTCGACAGCGGCACTCGGCCGCGTTCATCCGATCTCAGGATGCTCTCAGACTGGCCGGGCACAGGTGTCCGGCTGTTCGGCACCTCGGGCGATGCCGCACCCCACCTGCCAAACGCAGCACGCGCGTGACCCGAAGGAGCATCGTGTTCGCCGTAACGAGTGCCAGCTTCGCCAGACCCAGACGCCGGCTTCTCGCCGCGGTCGCGGGTCTGGCCCTCGCCGGAGGCGTTGCCACCGCCCTCCCCGGCGATGCCGTCACCCCCGCCAGCGCCGCCACCTACACCGCGGTGGGCACACCGCTGACCGGGCCGCCGCCGGCCGCCCTGGCGAGCGTGGACGCGCCGGTGGCCGATCTGCTCGACATCGACTTCGCCGGAGGCGCCCCGCACGAGCGCGCCCGGTCCCTCGAGCCGCGGACCTGGGGTGCGCCGACGTACGGCACCGACGACACGCTGGCCGAGACGCCGACCGGCATCATGACGGTCGACGGCACCGACGACGCGATCTCGGTCGAGCACGACCCCTGGGCCGACCTTCAGCAGGGCTTCACCATCGAGTGCGTCTTCCGGGTCGAGGCGCCGCTGCCGACCAGCAACGAGAAGGACCTGTGCTCCAACAAGGAGGCGGGTGGCTACTCGGTCTACGTGACCGGCTCCAACCTGGGCACGATGGCCCACATCGGCGGCGGCTACAAGTCGGTGCTGACCCCGATCACGGCCGACCGGTGGTATCACGTGCTCTCCGTCTGGGACGGCCAGACGCTGAGCCTGTACGTCAACGGCACGAAGGCCGGCTCGACCGCTGCCACCGGCACGCTGCAGGCCCCGGCGGCCACCTCGCGCCGCTTCGTCGTCGGCGCGGACTCCGCTCCGAACGGCATCGGCCAGCCTGCTCCGCCCGCGTCCTTCGCCGGCGCCGCGCTCTTCGCCCGTGCCGTGACCGACGCCGAGGCCGCCGCCCTGGCGGGCGCCTACGACACCGCTCCCCCGGTGCCCGCCGCCGACGTGCTCGACGTCGACTTCGACGACGGCACCCCGGCAGACGACACCGGTCGGGCCGTGACCACGATCGGCGAGCCGGTGATCTCCGACGACACCGCGCTGGACGCCAAGGTCGCCTCCTTCGACGGCTCCAACGACGCGTACGCCTATGCGATGGGCTCCTCGGCGTGGGATCTGATCGACGAGCAGGTCTCCATCGAGTGCACCTTCAAGGACAACGGCACCTTCCCGAACGGCACCGAGCACTCGATCTGCTCGGAGAAGGAGGGCGGCGGCTACTCGATCGTCGTCTACAGCGGCAAGCTGACCTTCGCGGTCCACGCCGGTGGCGCCTACCGCAACGCGCAGGTGCAGATCGAGACCGGCCGCTGGTACCACGCCGTCGGCACCTGGGACGGCTCGACCGCCCGGTTGTACGTCGACGGCAAGCTCGCCGCCTCGATCGCGGCACCTGCTCCGCTGACCCGTCCCGGCGGCAACGCCCTCAACTCCTTCTACGTCGGTGCCGACTCGGTCAACCAGTTCTGGTCGCCGGTCACGGTCCGCAACGCCCGGATCTTCACCGACGTGCTCACCGCCGACGAGGCGTACGCCCTCAACGTGACCGCGCTCGGTGACGTCCGCGATGCCGGCGTGGTCGTCAACGGCACCACACCCGCGGCCGGGGCGCACATCACCACGCCGACCGAGTTCGCCGTCGACATCACCAACCAGGGCAACGCCTCGGGCTGGACCTACACGCTCGACGGCGAGCCGATCCGGCCGGGCCAGGAGATCGGCGCCGGACTGGCCGCCGGCAAGCACACCATCGAGATCACCGCGAAGGACGTCTTCGGGCGCCCGGTCACGCACACCTCGACCTTCACCTCCGACGCCATCCCGAGCGGCGGCGGCACCGACACCGGCCAGGGCAAGGGGACGGTGACGCTGTCCGCGATCGCCAACAGCCCCGACGGCTCCGAGGTGACCACCACCTTCAAAGCGGCCTCGGCCTCGGTGGCCGACGGCGGGTTCCAGGGCGTCGTCCCGGTGCTCCCGAGCGCGCTCGAGTTCGACTACTCCTCGCCGGAGACGATCGCCGGACGGCAGGCTCCCGACGGGAAGACGGTCGACAGTGCCTCGAGCCGGCTGATCCCGTTCCAGCGCTACGACGTCACCGTCCCCGCCTCCGACTCTCGACGCCACGTGGTGTGGACGGGCACGGCCGACCCGGCCCGTTCGGTCTCGCTGCGGGTGTGGAACACGATCGAGAACCGCTGGGACGAGCTCGCCTCCGCCCGCGGGATCGCCGACGGCGACACCACGCTGCAGGGCCGGGCGATGGCCGCCCACGTCGACAACGGCACCGTGCACGTCCTGGTGACCGGCATCGACCCGTTCGCCGACGACCTCTCGCCGCGCGACGAGTCGGCCGCCGCCGACAAGGACCACTTCGAGAATCCCGAGGACTACGACTTCTCCTTCGCCCACTTCACCGACACCCAGTACATCGCCGAGGGTGCGGCCGGCGGGACGTACGAGAACTTCAACGGGATCGAGGAGCCCTCGGACGTGCAGCTGGTCGAGGAGCAGGCGGTGTGGCAGCGCGCCTACCGCGCCGAGACCGAGTGGATCCGCGACAACGCCGACCTGCGCAAGATCGCCTTCACCTCGCACACCGGTGACGTGACCGAGAACGACACCAAGGACCCGTTGGCCACCGGTGCCGACGGCAAGCTGCTCTACCCGGGCCTCGACGAGCAGGTCACCCGCGAGTTCGAGTTCACCTCCGAGGCGCAGGGCATCCTCGACGAGGCCGGGGTCGTCAACCAGGTGATCGCGGGCAACCACGACAACCAGGGTGGCCGCGAGACGGGCGCGCAGTCGCGGTTCAGCCGCTACTTCAGCCCGGAGCGCTACTACCAGGCGTCGCAGGCATGGCCCGAGGGCGCGTCCTACCACGCCTGGGACGAGGTGACCGACGCCTCCGGCAACGTGGTCACGCCGGGCACCGACAACCAGAACAACTACGTGCTCTTCTCCGCCGGCGGGCTCGACTTCGTCGCGGTCGGCCTCTCCTACGGCGTCACCCCCGAGGAGGCGGCCTGGGCCAGCGACGTCTTCGCCCGCTTCCCCGACCGCAACGGCATCCTGAGCACCCACGCCTACCTGGCGCCGTCGTCGGCACCCGACGGACGCGGTGCCAACTTCTCCACCGACGGGTCGCGGCTCTTCGACCAGGTCGTCGAGGCCAACCCCAACGTGTTCCTGGTCCTCGCCGGCCACGAGCACGGGGTCGGCACCAACCTCAAGCGCGGCATCGGCGCCACCGTGTCGCACGACGTGGTGGAGTTGCTGGCGGACTACCAGTTCTACAAGGTGACCGCCGGGGAGCTCTTCCCCGACTCCGTCGACGCCTCCGGCAACATCGACCTCAACAAGGACGGGACGGTGGACCACAAGTCGACCGACCTGCTGCAGTTCGGCGCCTCCTACCTCCGCCTGCTGCAGTTCGACACCGAGCGCTCGGAGATGTCGATCGACACCTACTCCCCGCACCTGGACGACTTCGGGGCGACGGAGTACGACGACCGCCACCGCTACAACGGCGCCGAGGACAACCTGACGCTCCCGGTGGACCTCTCCACCCGGCGTACGTCGTTCACGACCGACGCACTGACGGTGGTCACCCCCACCGACGCCGTGATCGGCGAGGACACCGCGCGGTCCGGCTGGCCGGCGACCGTGGAGTGGAGCGGGCTGACCGAGGGCGAGGTGTACGCCTGGACCTCGACGTCTCGCACCGGCGGCGCCCAGACGCTCGGCTCGATCGACCAGTTCGGCGGCGTCTTCCTGGCCACCGCGGCCGGCACCGACACCACACCGCCGGTGCTGACCGTCCCGGCCTCGACGACCATCGAGGTGGGCGCGGTGTTCGACCCGCTCGAGGGCGTCAGCGCGACCGACAACACCGACGGCGACCTCACCTCGGCGATCCAGGTCGCCGGGAGCGTCGACACGACCCAGGCCGGTGCCTACCCGCTGACCTACACGGTCACCGACTCCAACGGCAACCAGGCCGTCGCCTCGCGCGCGGTCGTCGTGGAGGAGGTCGAGACGCCCGAGCTGACCCCGGTCACGCTCACCGCGAAGGACGTCACGGTCCGGTTCGGACGGGACCTGACGCTGCGGACGTCGATCGCGCCGCGCAGCGCCACGGGCACGGTGCAGTTCCTCATCGGCGAGGACGTGCTGTGCGAGGCGCCCGCACGTCGCGGCGCGGCCGAGTGCGACGTGGACGTGCTCCCGCCGCCGGGACGTCACCGGGTGCAGGTGGTCTACCCGGGCGACTCGGCGCACCAGCCGGCCACGACGAGCTTCACGCTGACGGTCAGGCAGCGTTAGTGGCTCGTCTTCCCCGGGCGCTCGCGGTGGTCGCCGGCCTCGTGCTGGCGGCCCCCGCGGCCGCGCCGTCCTCGGCCCATCCGTTCGGGGCCCCGCAGACCGCGACGATCTCGGGGACCACCGGCGCTCCCGAGGTGACCTGGCGGTTCGGGGCCACCGACGACATCGCCTACCTGGCCGTGCAGGTCGGGGCGCTGCCGCCGGACCGGATGACGCTGGACGGAGTCGTCCTCTACGAGCCCGGCGACGAGAAGGCGCTGGCACGGTCGGAGGCCTACGCCGACTACGTGCTCGACCACATCCGGATCGAGGGTTGCGAGGGGTCGGTGTCGGCAGGCGCGGATCTCATCGCCGACGGCACCATGGTCACCTTCGACTGTCCATCACCGGCAGCGGCCACGAAGGTCGAGATCGACATGTTGACCGACCTGCACCCTGCGTACCAGACCCTGGCTTCGGGGCCGAACGGCCAGAAGGCGGCGTACGCGGGCGAGACCCGGGCGCACGACTGGTCCCTCGACGAGTCGCGGGCCGCGGCGACCGGCCTTTCCGCCCTGCTCCAGCTGGGTGGAACGCTCAGCGTGATCGCGCTGGCCGGAGCCGGCGTCTGGTGGTTCGTGCGACGCCGCCGCTCCGCGGGGACTAGCGCTTCAGCTTCTTGATCTCGTCCTTGGCGGCCTGCTTGGCGATGGCCTCGGCCTTGGCCTCCTCGCCGAAGACACCCTCGACCTTGGCCTTCTCGACCTTCTTGAACTGACGCAGCATGCTCCACGCGATCACCGCGACCGCGACGCAGAGCGCGATGAAGATGCCGAAGGCGGTCCAGCCCGCGACGACGTCCTCGTCCTTGGGCGGGTTGGGCTCAGGCGCGGGCTGGGAGGTGTGGAACGACTGCGTCGTCGCAAGCGTCGTCATCGGAAGGCCGGACATGGGGACATTGTCTCACCTTCGCCTGAGAACACGTCAGGCGGTGACGACCTTGCCGAAGCTGATCTCACGCCCGACGGCGGCCTTGCCCTCGTCGTCGGCGGTCGCCACGTCGAGACCGGCGAACAGGTCGGTCTCCTCGCGCTTCTCGGCCTCGGGAACCGGCACGTAGGAGGTCACCAGCTCGTAGTCCTCGGTCGGCCACGCCTCCTTCTCGATCTCCCGCGGCACGGCGAACCAAGGACCGTCGGGGTCGATCTGGGTGGCGTGCGCGAGCAGCGCCTGGTCACGCACGCCGAAGAACTCGGCGCACTCGACCCTCGTGGTGACCCGCTCGTCCCACCCGGGGTCCGGCTTCCAGTCCTCGAGCCGCTCCTCGTAGGGCGAGCTGAGCCCGTGGCTCAGCATCGCCTCGTGCAGCGCGACCATGCGCGGGTAGTTGAAGGTGTGGCTGTAGTAGAGCTTCAGCGGCTGCCACGGCTCACCCGCGTCCGGGAACAGGTCGGGGTCGCCCGCCGCCCGGAACGCCTCCACCGAGACCCGGTGGCACATGATGTGGTCCGGGTGCGGGTAGCCGCCGTTCTCGTCGTACGTCGTGACGACATGCGGCCGGAAGGAGCGGATGATCTCGACGAGCCGGCGCGTGCTCACCTCGAGCGGGGTCCGGCCGAAGCAGCCCTCGGGCAGCAGCGACCAGTCCTTGGCCTCCATCTCCTTGACCAGCATGAACTCCTCGACCCAGCCGGAGTCGACGAAGCCGAGCCAGTCCTGCTTGATGCCGAGGATGTCGCGGGCGCGGTGCATCTCCTCGCGGCGGATCTCGTGGATGTTCTCCAGGATCCCCGGGCGCTCCATCTTCGGGTTGAGGATGTCGCCGCGCTCGCCACCCGTACACGTCGCGACATGGACGTCGACGCCTTCCGCGACATACTTCGCGGTGATCCCGGCGCCCTTGCTCGACTCGTCGTCGGGGTGCGCGTGCACGTGCATCAGGCGGAACGCCTGCTGGAGCTGCTCTGGCATGGGTTCAATCCTAACCACGCTCCGTCTCACGGTTCGGTTACCCGCTCCCACTCCGCGGACAACTTTCGTGGTAGGCGACAGGGACGGATGTGCGGTCTCCTTCGCCGAGGTGGGACCATGTTTCCGTGAGCACGCCCTCAGCCGAAGAAGCCCGCATCGCGACCCGCTACGGCCGCGGGCCGCGCCGTCGCCCCGGCGTCCTCATGATCGCTCTGGTCCTCGCCCTGGTCGCCATCGTCGGCTGGTTCGTCTGGGCGCTGTGGCTGGCGCTACACCCCGAGGTCTCCTCCGGGCTGGAGAAGTGGGAGGCGGTCAGCGAGAACGAGGTCGAGGTGACCTTCGTCGTGCGCCTCCACGACAAGGACGCCAAGCCGGTCTGCACGGTCGAGGCCGAGGACGACCAGGAGGAGAAGGTCGGCCACCTCGAGTTCACCGCCGGCGAAGGACGCCAGACGATCACCATCCCGACCGAGCGCCGTGCGCTGCGGGTCGAGTGGGGTGACTGCACGGTCGAGTGACCGTACGTCTCAGGTGATTCCTGCACTTCTCGGGCAGTGCAACGCCAGAGAAGTGCAGGAATCACCGGTTGACCGGGTATTCCTACCCGGTGTAGACCTCGGTCTTCATGATCTCGACCTTGAGCGGCCCGCGCGGACCCTCGTAGGTCACCGTGTCACCGACGCGCGCGCCGATGAGGGCAGCGCCGATCGGCGAGGCAGCCGAGGAGATCTCGACGCCGCCGGCGTACTCCTTCATCTCGATGGAGGCGATGAGGCGGGTCTCGGCCTCGTCGTCGTCATCGCCCTCGAACTTGAACGTGACCAGCTTGCCGACCGAGACGACGTCGTCGTCCTCGGGGACCGTGGTGTCCGCCTTGCGCAGCAGCGCCTCGAGCTGCTGGATCTGACCCTCGAGCTTGCCCTGCTCCTCACGAGCGGCGTGGTATCCGCCGTTCTCCTTGAGGTCACCTTCGTCACGGGCGGAGCTGATCTCGGCGAGGATCTCCTGGCGCCGGGGGCCCTTCAGGTATTCCAACTCCGCGGTGAGCTTGTCGAATGCACCCTTGCTGAGCCAGATCGTGGCAGCCGTGGTCTCGGTCGACTGAGTCATAGCGAGTTACTCCTGATGGGTAGTGAATAGGTAAGGGGCGCCGGTCAACCCCCATCAACCGGCGCCTTTTCTCCCTGCTGTGCGGGCGTAGCTCACCCAGCGAAACGTTCTGCGGGAGATAGTCAGAACGTTCAGTTTAACAAGGCAACCACACCCGAAGACAGTTCGCGACCGAAACGGTGCGCAATCTGTCTCCGGGACCGTTCCCCGGAACGGGTCACGGGCTGATCGCCGGATACCCCTTGCTGCGCAGCTGTTCGAGGACGCGTTCGGCGTGGGTCTGGCCGCGGGTCTCGAGCTGGAGCTGCACGCCGACCTCGGCGAGTCTCAGGCCCGGGTTGGTGCGGGAGTGCACGACCTCCATCACGTTGGCACCGGTGTCGCCGATCACCGACAGCAGGGTGGCCAGCGCCCCCGGCTGGTCGGGGATGGTCACCGCGACCGGGAGGTAGCGCCCGGCCAGCGTCATGCCGTGCTGGATCACCTTGCCGAGCAGGAGCGGGTCGATGTTGCCGCCGGAGAGCACCACCACGACGGGGCCCTCGAACGCCTCGGGCGCGTCCATCAGGGCGGCCACGCCGACGGCACCGGCGGGCTCGACGACCAGCTTGGCCCGCTCGGCGAGCGCCAGCAGCGCGCTCGAGATCGACTCCTCGGAGACGGTGCGGATCTCGTCGACGTAGGACTGGATCATCGGGAAGTTGGTCTCCCCCGGCAGCCCGACCGCGATGCCGTCGGCCATCGTCGGCATCTTGTCGAGCCGGATCGGGCGGCCCTCGCGCAGCGAGACCGGGTAGGCGGCGGCGGTCTCGGCCTGCACGCCGATCACCTTCACGTCGGGGTGCTTCGCCTTGATCGCGAGCGCCGCCCCGGCGAGCAGGCCACCACCGCCGAGCGGGATGACGACGGTCTTCACGTGCGGCACCTGCTCGAGGATCTCGAGGCCGATCGTGCCCTGACCCGCGACGACGTCGGGATGGTCGAAGGGGTGGATCATGACGGCACCGGTGCGCTCGGCGAAGGCCATCGCGGCATCGAGGCACTGGTCGACGTACTGGCCCTCGAAGATCACGTCGGCGCCGTAGGCGCGGGTGGCCTTCTCCTTCGGGATCGGCGCGCCCTCGGGCATGAACACGGTGGACGGGATGCCGAGCGTGGTCGCGGCCAGCGCGACGCCCTGAGCATGGTTGCCCGCGCTCGCGGCCACCACCCCGTTCTTGCGCTGCTCCTCGGGCAGCCGGGCGATGCGTACGAAGGCCCCGCGGGCCTTGAAGGAGCCCGTACGCTGCAGGTTCTCGCACTTGAGCACGACCGTGTCACCGACGATGTCGGTGAGCCAGCGGGCGCCCTGGACGGGAGTCTCGGTGATGTGGTCGCGCAGCAGCTCGCGGGCCTCGAGGATGTCGTCGTACGTCGGCTGAGCATGCATCTCAGGCACCGCCTGCACCAGGGCTCGATGGGGGTGGGGACGTCGGCCCGTTGGCCGGCACGGGAGGCGGGGGCGACGTCGGCGCGACGGCGGACTCGGTGGCCGGGACCGCGGTCAGATGGTTGGCCACCGCGTTGAGCGCGGCCACGAGCGGCACCGCCACCAGCGCGCCGGCGACACCACCGAGCACGATGCCGGTGGCGACCGCGAGGATCACGCCGAGCGGGTGGACCCGGACCCAGCGGCCGAGCAGGAACGGCTGCAGGCCGTGGGCCTCGAGCTGCTGGACGAGGATCACACCACCGAGCATCAGCAGCGCGGTGACCGGCCCCTGGGACACGAGCGCGACGAGCACGGCGACCGCACCGGCGACCGTGGCGCCGATCAGCGGCACGAACGAGCTCAGGAAGACCAGCACACCGATCGCCACGACGAACGGCACCTGCAGGGCCGCGGCGATGATCATGATGCCGACCGCGTCGACCGCGGCCACGATGACCGTGGCGCGGGTGAACTGGGTCAGGGAGACCCAGGCGACCCGGCCCGAGCTGTCCATCCGGCTGCGCGCCGCCCGCGGCGCGAGGCGCACCAGCCAGCTCCAGATCCGCTCGCCCTCGGCGCAGAAGAAGTAGGTCGAGAAGAGCACGATGAACAGGCCGGCGAAGACGTCCAGCGCGACCCCACCGACCTCGCTGACCCGGGAGAACGGGTTGGAGGCGTAGGCCGCCGCCCAGTCCTCGACCGTGGTCTGGACCGTGTTGAGCCAGGTGTCGATCTGGGTCTCGCTCGCATGGAACGGTCCGTTGATCAGCCAGTCGCGGATCTCGTCGAGCGCCTTGACGGTCTGCCCGGCCAGGTCGGTGAAGCCGTTGGCGACCTGGGTGCCGGCGAAGCTCAGCATGGCGATGACCACCGCGAGCACACCGATCACCACGAACAGCGCGGAGATGCTCCGCTTCAGCCCGACCCGGGCCAGCCCGTTGACCACCGGGGAGACGAGCGCGGCGATCAGCAGGGCGATGACCACCGGGACCACGACGATGCTGAGGAAGCCCAGAGCGCGGACGATCAGGTAACCGGCCGCGACGATGACCAGGAACCGCCAGCCCCACTGGGCCGCCATCTCGACCCCGTAGGGGACGTTCGTCCGGCTGACGGAGGTCGGCGCGGTCACCGGCTCGGGAGCGGCCAGCTGCTCCTGGCGCTCCTCGCGCAGGCGCTCGAACTGGTTGACGAGGCGCAGCGCGAAGTTCTCGGCCGACTCGCGGGCCTCGGCGGCGGCCTCCTTGGCCACCTCCGCGGACTCCCGGGCGTCGGCCTCCTCCTGCGCCTGGCGCCGGGCCAGACGATGGGCCTCACGTGTCTCGCGGTTGCGTCTGAACGCACCCGTCATCCGGTCGAAACTCGCCTTCGCGGTCGACTTCTCGCCGCCGGGTGCATCCCCCTGATCCGTCACCTGACAGAGGCTACCGGGAGGGTGTGAGGTGGGTCGCGAGGTGGCGTGCCGTGGCCGGGTGCGACCGCGCGAGCAGTCCCACCGCGGCGAGCACGTAGTCGCTGTCCACCGTCCGCAGCGGCGCCTCGGGAAGCTGCCACCCACCGCGCGCCGACCAGCGCATGACACGGTCCTCGATGTGCTTGCGACCGTGTCGGAGAACGCCGCCGGAGCCGATCACCACGCCGACCCGGCGCAGATCGGTGCCGGTGCGCTCGATGACCTTGCCGCTCGGGGACAGCACCACCCGGGACCGACCCGCGTGCCGCTGCAAAGCCGTGCAGACCGCGATCCTGGCGAGGAGCTCGTCGATGTCCTTGTCCTGCTCGGTGCGCGGCAGCCACCCGGGGTGGTTGCGTCGGTAGTCGACCTCGCCGGAGAGATCGGACTCGGCCAAGGAGGGATCACCGTGGTCGGCAGCATCGAGGGTGGTCGGTGCCGACCAGCGCATGCCCAGGTCGCCCTCGACCGTCCGGGTCACCGGGGTGACCGCGACGACCTCCTCGCGGACGTGCTCGGCCTCGGGGTCGGGACGGACCACGCTGTGCACGTCGGTCGTGGCGCCGCCGACATCGACGACGACCACGTCCTCGCCGAGCACCTCGGCCAGCGTCTCGACGCCTTGGAGCACGACATCAGGGGTCGCGCCCTGGACGATCCGCCGGAAGTCGGCCCGGCTGCTGAGGTTCTTGCCGCCGATCACGTGCTCGAGGAACATCTCCCGGACCGCCGCCCGGGCGCTCTCCGGCGCCAGCACACCGATCTTGGGAACCACGTTCTCGCAGTTCACATGGGGTACGTCGGTGAGGATCTCGTCGATCTCGGAGTGGGGGTCGGGGTTGCCCGCGACGACGACCGGCCCACGCCAACCGGCCGCAGCCAGCTCGCGGGCGGCGGAGACGATGGCGTCGCGGTTGCCACCGTCGGTGCCGCCGGTGAGCAGCACCAGGTCAGGGGTGGTGGCGTCGAGAGTGGACCCCAGGTCGCTCTCGTCCTCACGGCCCGCGGTCGCGATCACCGCGACGACCTTGCCGCCGCTGGACAGCGCCACCCGTCGCCCGGCCTCGGCGGTCACCAGCTCCTCGTTGCCGACGACGGCGATCCGGAGCCCGCCGCCCGCCGACGAGCAGGCCAGGATCTCGGCCGTCGCCGCCCGCGGGTCTGCTTCGGCGAGGGTCGCCAGACAGGCGTCGTACGCCTCCATCACCTCGTGCAGGGACGTCGGCGCGCTCGCAGACCCGAGGACCCCGCCCGAGGCGAGGTCGACATGGAGGGCCTTGGTCCAGGTGGAGCCGAAGTCGATGCAGACGGCGGTCTGTGGGTCCTCAGCTCTGGTCAAGGGCCTGCTCGAGATCGGCGACGAGGTCCTCGGCGTACTCGATCCCGACGGAGAGCCGCACCAGGTCGGCCGGCACCTCCAGGTCGGTGCCCGCGACGGACGCGTGGGTCATCCTGCCCGGGTGCTCGATCAGGCTCTCGACGCCACCGAGCGACTCGCCCAGGGTGAAGATCTTGGTGTGCTCGCACACCGCGAGCGCCTGCGCCTCGCCGCCGGTCACCCGGAACGAGACCATGCCGCCGAAGCGCTTCATCTGCTTCTGGGCGACCGTGTGGCCGGGGTGGGTCTCCAGGCCCGGGTAGATGACCTCGCCGACCTTCGGGTGGGAGGTCAGGAAGTCGGCGACGCGCTCGGCGTTGTCGCAGTGGCGGTCCATGCGTACGCCCAGGGTCTTGAGACCGCGCAGCGTCAGCCAGGCGCCGAACGGGTCGGCGATCGCACCGGCGGCGTTTTGGAGGTAGCCGATCTTCTCGGCGATCTCGAGGTCACGGACGACCACGGCGCCGCCGACGACGTCGGAGTGACCCCCGACGTACTTCGTCGTGGAGTGCACCACCACGTCGGCGCCGAGGGTGAGCGGCTGCTGCAGGTAGGGGCTGGCGAAGGTGTTGTCGACCACCAGCCGTGCCCCGGCCTCGTGGGCGACGGTGGCCAGCGCGGCGATGTCAGCGATGTTGAGCAGCGGGTTGGTGGGCGTCTCGACCCAGACCACCTTGGTCTTGCCCGGCTGGATCGCGGCCGCGACGGCGTCGACGTCGGCGACCTGCGCCGGCGTGTGCGCGATCCCCCACTGGCTCTCGACCTTGTCGATCAGGCGGTGGGTGCCGCCGTAGGCGTCGTCGGGGATGACCATGTGGTCACCGGGCCGCATCAGGCTACGGATCAGGGTGTCCTCGGCGGCCAGACCGGAGGCGAAGGCGAAGCCCTTCTCGCCCTCCTCGACCGCCGCCAGGGCGCCCTCGAGCGCGGTGCGGGTCGGGTTGGCGGAGCGGCTGTATTCGTAGCCGTTGCGCAAACCACCGACGCCGTCCTGCTTGTAGGTCGTGGTGGCGTAGATCGGCGGGATCACCGCACCCGTCGTCGGGTCGGGCTCGTAGCCCGCGTGGATCGCCTTGGTCTCGAAACCGGCCTTGCCGAGGTGCTGCTGCTCGCTCACACGTCGAGCCTACGTCCGATCTCGTTCCGCCGCCCATCCGGGAACGTTCGCGCGTCGAACTGTGTTGGAGACTGGTAGCAACCCTGACTTTCTGGAGGTCACTCATGTTCGGTCGCCCAACACAGCTCTTCCCCGAGGACCGCACCCTCGCCGGGCGCGACCAGGCCCTCTTCGACCTGCCCGCGAAGCACCGCGTCCTGGGGACTCCGCTGCTCGCCTCCCCGGAGGACGGGACCGCTCCCGAGGGAGCCGAGGTGGCGTACTTCGGTCTCGGCTGTTTCTGGGGCGCTGAGGAGATCTTCTGGCAGACGCCGGGGGTCTACGCGACCGCTGTCGGGTATCAGGGCGGCACGACCGCCAACCCGACCTATGAGGAGGTCTGCAGCGGTCAGACCAACCACACCGAGGCGGTCCGCGTCGTCTTCGACCCGACCGTGGTGTCCTACGCGGACCTGGTCAAGAAGTTCTTCGAGGTCCACGACCCGACGCAGGGCATGCGGCAGGGCAACGACGTCGGCACGCAGTACCGCTCGGCGCTCTACTACGTCTCCGACGCGCAGCGGGAGACCGCTGAGGAGCTGACCAAGATCTACGGCGCCGAGATCGCCAAGCGCGGCTACGGCGAGATCACCACCGAGATCCGCGAGGTGCCGACCTTCTACGCCGCTGAGCCCGCGCACCAGCAGTACCTCGACCGCGTGCCCAACGGCTACCGCTGCCACGCGAACACGGGCATCCCCTTCCCCGCGACCGCCTGAGCCGGGCTGAAGTCAGGTCAGCGGCAGATACATCACGTGGAGGCCGACCCGGCCGTGCGACCTCGAGTCGAACGCGTCCGGGACGGTCCCGATGATCTGGAAGCCGAGGGACTTCCACAGACGTACGGCGGTGGTGTTGGTCTCGACCACGGCGTTGAACTGGATGCCGTGGAAGCCGTTGTCCTTGTGCCAGGTCACGCAGTAGTCGCCGAGGGCCCGGCCCACGCCCTTGCCGCGGGCGTGCGGGGAGACCATGAACGAGGCGGTGCCGATGTGGCTGCCGCGGCCCGGGCGGTTCGGGCCCATCTTGGCGCTGCCCAGGATCTGCTCGTTCTCGGGGTCGCCCTCGACCGCGACGACGACATGGTCGTACATCCACGTCTCCTTGGCCTCCTCTGAGGAGAGGCCTTCGGGATAGGCGTAGGTCTCGCCCGCCGCCACGATCTCGGACCAGAACGGGTAGATCTTCGGCCAGTCGTCGGCCGTCGCTTCACGGATCTGCATCACAGGTCTGTCTTTCCGTCGATGGCCTCGCGCATGAGGTCGGCGTGGCCGCAGTGGCGGGCGTACTCCTCGATCATGTGGACCAGGATCCAGCGCAGGCTGATCTCCTGACCGTCGCGGGTCCTCCCGACCGCGATGCGGTCGAGGGAGCCGGCGGCGTCGGTCAGCTCGTTGGAGCGAGCGATCGCGTCCCGGAGGAGGGTGCGCAGCGCCTCGGGGTCGTCCGCGGCGGCGCTGTTGAACTCCCAGTCCTGGTCGTCGTCCCAGGGAGCCGTGTCGAACGGCGCGGCCGGGGCGTGGCCGGCCAGGCGTACGCCGAACCAGATGTCCTCGACGTACGCCATGTGCTTGAGGAGGCCCGCCAGGGTCATGGTCGTGGGCGGGAACGGGCGGTTGAGCTGCTCGTGGTCGAGGTCCGCGACCTGCCTGAGCAGGGTCGCCCGATGGAAGTCGAGGAACGTGCGCAGGGTCGTGGACTCGTCCGCGACGTAGGGGGCGCCGGTCGGATGGCGGGTGTCCTCGAAGAGTGCCTCGGTCATGGGCGTCAACGTAACGGCGGGGAGTTTTCTCGGCGAATCACTTTTGCGAAACTGAAACGCGTTCTAGATTTGGCCCATGCCTCAGCCTCTCAGAGTCGTCGTCTGGTCCACCGGGACGGTGGGACGTCATGCCATCGCCGGAGTGGATGCCCATCCCGACCTGGAGCTGGTCGGGGTCTGGACCTCGACGCCGGCGAAGGCCGGGGTCGATGCCGGAGAGCTGGCGGGGCTGGGACGTACGCTCGGGGTGGCCGCGACCACCTCTCGCGACGAGCTGATCGCCCTGGCGCCGGACTGCGTCGTCCACGCGGCGATGACCGACGACCGGGTCTTCGAGGCGATCGAGGACCTGACCGGGCTGATCCGGGACGGGGTCAACGTCGTCTCCTCCGGGCCGGTGATCCTGGTCCACCCCCAGGGGACGCTGCCGGAGGAGATGATCGCCGGAATCGACGCGGCCGGACGGGAAGGCGGCGCCTCGTTGCACGTCAACGGCATCGACCCGGGCTTCGCCAACGACGTCCTGCCGCTCGCGATGACGTCGCTGTCCCAGCGGATCGACCACCTCAAGGTGTCGGAGATCGCCGACTACTCCACGTACTTCCAGCCCGTCGTGATGAAGGACCTCTTCGGCTTCGGGGGCTCGCTGGAGGACAAGCCGTTCCTGTGGGAGCCGGGTGTACTGAGCACCGCGTGGGGACCCGTCGTCCGGCTGCTCGCCGCCGGTCTCGGGGTGACCCTCGACGAGCCACTCGTCGAGCACGTCGAACGCCGGCCGGCGGTCAAGGACACCAAGACGGTGTCGGTCGACATCGCCGAGGGCACCCAGGGCTCCGTACGTTTCACCGTCACCGGCACCGTCGACGGCATCCCTCGCATCACCCTGGAGCACGTCACCCGCACCGACGCCGGCTCCGACCCCGACTGGCCGGTCCCGGCGACCGGCGACGGCTGCTACCGCGTCGAGATCACCGGCGAGCCCTCGATGACCGTCGAGTTCAGCCACCATGGCGAGCACGGCGACCACAACGTCTCCGGGATGATCGTCACCGCCCAGCGCCTCGTCAACGCCATCCCCGCCGTCGTCGCCGCCTCCCCCGGCCTGGTGTCCCCTCTCGACCTCCCCCTGATCACCGGCCGCGGCCTCGTCTCCCGATGAGCGAGACGTCGCCCCGGTCGGCCGAGGCGTCACGTACATCGGCCGAGACGTCACCGGAGCCATCTCGGTCGGCGCAAGTGACGCTTCGACCGACGGGAATGACGCCTCGGCCGACCCAACTGACATTTCGGCCAACGCAAGCGACGTCTCGGCCGACCGGCCTGACGTCTCGACAGGGAGGAAACAGATGAGCATTCTCGAACGGTTCAGTCTGACCGACCACGTCGCGGTCGTGACGGGGGCGGGGCGTGGGATCGGCGCGGCGACCGCGATGGCGCTGGCAGAGGCCGGGGCGGACGTGGTGATCGCCTCGCGGACCGAGCGCCAGCTTCAGGCGGTCGCAGAGAGGGTCGAGGCGGCGGGCCGGCGGGCGCTGGTGGTGCCGGCGGACCTGGCGGATACGGCGGTGACGGCGGGGCTGGCGGAGCAGGCGTACGAGCAGTTCGGGCGTCTCGACATCGTGGTCAACAACGTCGGCGGGACGATCCCCAACACCTTCCTCGACACCGACGAGAGTTATCTCGAGAAGGCCTTCCACTTCAACGTGACCACGGCACACGCGCTGACGCGGGCCGCGGTGCCTTACATGGTGAAGAGCCCCGACGGGCAGCAGTCGGTGGTGTCGATCAGCTCGATGATGGGACGTACGGCGGGCAGAGGCTATCTCGCCTACGGGACCGCGAAAGCGGCGCTGGCGCACTGGACCAGGCTGGCAGCGACCGACCTGGCGCCGAGGATCCGGGTGAACGGCATCTTCGTCGGGTCGGTTCTGACCAGCGCGCTCGACTTCGTGGCCGGCGACGAGGCGATGCGCGGCGAGATCGAGGCGAAGACACCGCTCGGGCGGATCGGGGAGGCCGAGGACATCGCCGCCGCGGTGGTGTATCTGACCTCGCGGGCCGGGCAGTTCGTCACCGGGAAGCTGCTCGAGGTCGACGGCGGCACCGAGGCGCCGACCCTCGACCTCAAGCTCCCCGACGTCGGCGCCTGATCGTCAGACCGTGACGTCCTTGTGCCAGGACTCGGTGACGTAGTCGGTCACCCAGCCCATGGACTTGTAGAGCCCGTCGGCCCCGGTGGGGCTGTCGGCGTCGACCTCGAGCGATACCCTGTCGCGGCCGCGCTCGATCGCGTCGCCGATCACCGCGTGCAGGAGCCCCTTGGCCACCCCGCGGCCGCGGGCGTTGCGGTTGACGCCGATGTATTCGACGTACGTCCCCTCGACCCCGGCCGCGTTGGCGGGCAGCACCGAGGCGACCAGGGAGCCGGCAGGCAAGGTCCCGTCGACGTAGGCGAGCCACCAGTGGTCCCAGCGGTGACCGGGGTCCTCGCGGAGGCGCTGGACGAACTCCGGGAAGCTCTCCCGGTAGGAGTTGAAGTGGTCCTGGAAGGACTCCTCCAGGGTCTGGTGGACCGTCTGCAGGTCGGCCGCGACGGGCATGCCGTTCTCGTGGGTCTCGACCGGGCGGATGGTCACCCCTTCGCGCAGCGGAGGCACCGTCTCGTCGGGCAGCACCGGCCGACTCATGTGCAGCCAGGTGCGTTTGTTGGTGAACCCCGCCGCGGCCAGCCACTCCCGCTGAACGGTGTCGTCGGCGAACGGGCTCGCGTCCAGGTGGGACTCGCTGATGCCACGCAGGGCGGCCATCGCCCGGGCCTGGTCCTCGAGCCAGGCGTAGAGCCCGGCCGCGACCTCGGCGGCCTGGGCGATCGTGCGGTCGACGTAGAGGTAGACGAGCGTACGTCCGGCGGCACGGTCGTGGGCGATGGCCCACGACCGGACGTCGCCGTCGGGGTCGACCGCGACCAGCTGCTGGCGGGTCCAGGATGCGGGGCCGGCGATCTCGCCGGTGATGGCGTCGGCGTCGACCTTTCCGGACCCTTCGAACGGGGTCTTGTCGGCGGCTCGGAGCCTCAGAAGTGCGGGCAGGTCGTCGAGGTCGGGGACCTTCGTCGTCCATCCGGCGGGGAGTTCCACGGGCGTCTCGCTATGGTCGCTCACCTGGCCCATTCTCCCAAACAGGCCTACCGGTCGACCCAGCGGTCCACACCGGGCACCAGAACCGAGCCGCCGGCGGTCAGCTCCGCGACGAGCGCTTCGAGGCGTTTCTCCTCGGCGGGCGGTGCTCCGATCCGCAGGGTCACGGCGGCGCCGTAGGCGGTGTCGAGGACAGCCACCCCGGACGATCGCAGGTCGGTCTCGAGACGGCCCGCGGCGTCGTACGGAGCCTGGATCTCGTACTCGCGGACGAGCTCTCGTCGCAGCGCCCCGACCTCGTCCAGCGCGGCGCGGACGGCGTCGGAGTAGGCCCGCACGAGGCCACCCGCGCCGAGCAACGTCCCGCCGAACCAGCGCGTCACCACGGCGACGGTGTCGGACACGCCGGCACCACGGAGCACCTCGAGCATCGGGGCGCCCGCGGTGCCGGCCGGCTCGCCGTCGTCGTTGGATCGCTCGACCGGCTGAGGTGGCGGGCCGATCCGGAACGCCGAGCAGGTGTGCCGGGCGTCCCAGTGCTGCTTGCGCAGCCCCTCGACCACCGCCCGCGCATCGTCCTCGTCCTCGACCCGGACGAGCGTGCACAGGAACCGGGACCGCTTCTCCTCGATCTCGGCTGCACCGTCGCGGGCGATGGTCAGGTAGTGCATCACCAGACTCCGAGCACGCTGCCGCCGATGCGGACGATGAACCCGGCGACCACGACGATGAAGAAGACGCGTACGAACCCGGCGCCCTTCGCCACCGCCGTCCTCGCCCCGAGGTAGCCGCCGATCAGATTGCACACGCCCATCACCAGGCCGGTCTTCCACAGCACCGCGCCCTGCGGGACGAAGACGACGAGAGCGGCCAGGTTGGTGGCGACGTTGGCCATCTTCGCCTTCGCGCTGGCCTCCAGGAAGGAGTAGCCGAGCAGGCCGACGAGCCCGATCACCAGGAAGCTGCCGGTCCCGGGGCCCAGGGCGCCGTCGTAGAAGCCGACCGCGAACCCGACCACCATCGCCCCGATCACGTGGCGGTGGTCGTCGTACTTCAGCTCGGTCGCCTCCCCGAGCGACGGCTTGAACAGCACCCACGCCCCCACCAGGATCAGCGCGACCAGCACGATCGGCTCGAAGACCTTCTCAGGAAGGTACGACGCCACCCCCGCCCCCAGCGCGGACCCGACGAAGGCGAGGATCATGAGCGGGATGAAGGTCTTCGGGTCGGGCCCCACCCGCCGGTAGTAGGTCGCCGCGCTGATCGAGGTGCCGAAGACGGAGGCGAGCTTGTTGGTCGCCAGGATCTGCACCGGCGCGGCCCCGGGCAGGAACAGCAGCAGCGCCGGGAGCTGGATCAGCCCGCCTCCGCCGACCACCGCGTCCACGTATCCGGCGGCCAGGGCCGCGAGAGCGAGAAGGGCAAGTACGTTCAGCGTCTCCTCGGGCACGAGCGCAGGCTACGCGCCCGGATGCTCACCGAGTTAACTCGGTAAGCATCCGGACCGACGACTCAGCCGGCCCACCAGCCGCGACCGCCGAACGCGTCCGGATAGCCGCCGTAGGTGTTCGACGTACGCCGCGCCGTCCTGTCCCCCAGATACGACCCGACCACGGCCGCGCCGAGGTCGTCGAGCTCGGGCGCGACGACGCGCCCCGCGACGCGGCGGGCCATCGAGTCGATGAAGCGAGCCAGGCCGGGATCCTCACCGAGGCGGAAGAACGTCGTCTGGGCACCGAGCCGCCGCGAGTTCTCCAGCTCCTCGACGGACCTGGCGATCGTCACCGGGTGAGGCGGGTAGGAGAACCAGACATCGCCACCGGGCTCCAGGTGGGCGGTGGGCTCGCCGTCGGTCACGATCAGCAGCACCGGCTGGGCGGCCGGGTGCTTGCGGAAGTGTCGGTTGGCCAGCAGCAGCGCATGATGCAGGTTGGTGCCCTTGTCCCAGATCGCGTCGAGCGCGGTGAGCTTCTCGATCTCCATCGTCTGCGCGTAGCGGCCGAACGAGATCAGCTGCAGGTCGTCGTTGCGGAACCGGCTCTTGATCAGCGTGTGCAGCGCGAGCGCGGTGCGCTTCATCGGCACCCACCGGCCGTCCATCGCCATCGAGAAGCTGGTGTCCACCAGGAGGGCGACCGCTGCCTGCGTACGGGCCTCCGTCTCCTGCACCTCGATGTCGTCGACGGTCAGCCGGACGCCGGGGCCCCGGCGGCCCTCGCCCGCCTCGCGGATGACGGCGTTCGTGATCGTCCGAGGTACGTCCCAGGGTTCCGTGTCGCCGAACGCCCATGGCCGCGACGAGCCGGAGAGTTCCCCTGCCGCACCGGCGCGCTGCAGGTCGCGTTCGCCCTGCCGTCCGGAGAGCCGCTGGGCGACGTCGCGCAGCAGTGACTTTCCGAGCTGGCGCATCGCCTTCGGGGTGAGCCGGAGATCGCCGTCGGAGCCGCGCTCGAGCTGGCCGGAGTCGCGCAGCGCCTGCTCGAGCTCCTGCAGGGTGCGCGCATCGACGGCAGCCTGGTCACCGAGCTGGCGGGAGAGGGCGTCGAGGTCGATGTCGTCGAGCCGGCTCCCCGCGTAGGACTGCTGGAGCTGCTCGGAGAGCTGGTCGAGCTCGGCGATGTCCTGCAGCACCCCGGTGCCGTCGCCGAGGCCGAGGCCCTCGCCGCCGCCGAACTCCTCGGAGCCGTACCAGTCCTCGCCGGGCCGCGCCGCCTGCAGGTTGGCGTCGAGCTGCGCCATCTGCTCCATCAGCGCGGGCGAGCCGAACGCCTGCGCCGAGAGCTCCATCAGCTCGCGCCGCTGCTCGGGCGACATCGAGTTGAGCATCCGCTGGGCAGCTGCCGAGCGCTGGGCGAGGGTGTCGAGCAGCTCGTCGATGTTCTGCGGGTTCTCGGGGAAGTACTGGCCGTGCTTGGCCATGAACTGGTCGAAGTCGGCGTCGGTGTCCTCGCCGCGGTTGTGCTTCTCGAGCAGCGCGTTGAGGTCGCGGAGCATCTCCGCGATCGCCTCGCGGTCCTCGTCGGTGGCACCTTCGAGCGCCTGCTTCATCCCGGCGAACCGCTGGTCGAGGAGCTCTCGTCCGAGAAGGTCCTTGATCTCCTCGTAAGCCTCGCGGGCCTCCCGCGAGGTCCAGTCGTAGGAGGAGAGCTCGCTGACCGCGGCGGCGGTGTTCGGCGAGAGGTTGTCGATCTGCATCTCCCGGAACGCGCGGTCGCCGTCGTCCATCGTGACGTCGCGGGCCAGCTGCTTGCGCTCCTCCAGGACGGCCCTGTCCAGCAGCTCGCGCACCTGCTCGAGCGTGCCGTCGAGGTTGTGGCGCTGCAGCAGCTCCCGGCGCCTCTCGGCGACCTGCCGGGCGAGGTCGTCGAGACCGCGCTGGTTTTGTCCCCCGCGCCGCAGGAACTCTCGCATCGCGCGCTCGGGCGAGTAGCCGGACATCACGTCCTCGCCGATCGCGTCCAGCGCCTCGGCGATGTCGACCGGTGGAGCGAGCGGGTCACCCCCGGCGTACTTCTTGTAGCGGCTCATTCGTGGTGCTCCTCAACGCGTGTAACACGCTGTTCGTAGGTCTCTCCGGTCGTTCCGAAAGGGCGAGTAGTCCTACGAACGACGTGTTACCCCCCCCGCCGACGCCTCCTCCGGCCGACGCCTCCTCAGCCGTAGATCGTCTCTCCGTCCGCCGTGTCCTTGCCGATCTTCCTCGCCAGGAACAAGCCCTCCAGAGCCAGCTCGATGGCGCTGGCGAGCTGGCCGTCGTTCTTGGTGCCGCCGGTGGCCGCGTAGACGCGGTCGCCGATCTGGTCGTAGAGGTCCGACTCGCCCAGGACCGGGAGGCCCTCCAGGAAGGCCCGGGCGGTGACCTTGGTGCCGGTAGTGACCATGCGGCCGTCCTCGATGGCGTCGATGAGCAGCGCGAAGTCGAGGCCGCGGAAGGACTTCCGGACGGTCTCGGCGATGGCCGTACGCAGCAGGTGGGTGAGGATGTCGGCCTCGCGGCCCTCCTCGCCCGACTCGAACTCGATCTTGCCGGAGAGCACCTCGACGGCGGTCTCGATGTCGACGAGACGAGCGACAGCATCGGGCTCCCCGGCCACGGTGGCCCGGTGGAGCGCCGCCGCGGCGACGGTCTCGGCGCCGGCGATGGAGAAGCGCGCGGAGACGCCGGAGCGTTGGTCGACCGCCGAGGATGCCCGTAGGTGGCGGGTGAAAACGGCGAGGATCTCGAGGAGGTGGTCCGGTACGTCGGCGACCAGCGTGGCCTCCTGGCGGATGACCGCCATCTCCGCGGCGAGCTCGCGCGGGTAGTGGGTGCGGATCTCGGCACCGAAGCGGTCCTTGAGCGGCGTGATGATCCGGCCGCGGTTGGTGTAGTCCTCCGGGTTGGCGGAGGCGACCACCAGGAGATCCAGTGGCAGTCGCAGCACGTAGCCACGGATCTGGATGTCGCGCTCCTCCATCACGTTGAGCATCGCCACCTGGATCCGCTCGGCGAGGTCGGGCAGCTCGTTGATCGCGACGATGCCGCGATGAGACCGCGGGATCAGGCCGAAGTGGATCGTCTCCGGGTCACCCAGCGAGCGCCCCTCGGCAACCTTCATCGGGTCGACGTCGCCGATCAGGTCGGCCACCGAGGTGTCCGGCGTGGCCAGCTTCTCGGAGTAGCGCTCCGAGCGGTGCTTCCACGCGACCGGCAGCGCGTCGCCGGCCGTCGCCGCAAGACGCTGGGACCCCACGCTGACCGGCTCGTAGGGGTGTTCGCCGAGCTCGGAGCCCTCGATGACCGGGGTCCACTCGTCGAGCAACCCCACCAACGTACGCAGCAGCCTGGTCTTGCCCTGGCCACGCTCGCCCAGCAGGACGACGTCGTGTCCGGCGATCAGGGCGCGCTCGAGCTGGGGGATGACGGTGTCCTCGAGCCCGTGCAGTCCGGGCCAGGGGTCCTCTCCGGCTGCCAGCTTCGCCAGCAGGTTGTCGCGGATCTCCTCGCGGAGCGACTTGAACACGTGGCCACTGGCGCGAAGCTGGCCGAGGGTGCTGATCGTGGGTGCGGCAGTCACGGTCGCAACGCTACGCCGCCGCCCAACCCCTGGGCGGCCGTGGCGTCGACGTCCCGGCCCTCGGATGGCGGGGATCCGACGCTGGCAAGCAGCTCCTCGACGCGCTCCCGGGTGAGCGCGGTGCGGTCGAGCTCACCCACCTCGTCGAGGATCGCGGCCACCTCGTGGAGGGTCGCCCGGGCCTGGGCGACGCGGCCGGTGTCGCGCTCGATCAGGGCACGGCGTACGAGGCCGTTGGCCTCCGCCCACCGGTTGCGCTCCTCGAGGTGGTGGGTCAGCTCCAGGCGCAGCTCTGCCTCGGCCTCGGCGTAGCGGCCCAGGCCGATCAGCGCGTCGATCAGGGTCATCCGCGGCGAGGCGGAGGAGTCGACGTCGACAGGCGCATGTCCGATCTCCTCCTCGACCAGCCGCACGGCGTCCTCGTAGCGCTCCATCCGGACGTAGACCTCAGCCAACCCGATCAGGCTGCCGCGGGCACGGTCGTCCATCCCGGCGGCGTCCGCGACGGCGTAGGCCTCCTCGAGCACGGCGACCGCCTCGTCGAGGGAGCCGATCATGCTCAGCGCCTGACCGCAGTTGGACAGCGCCATCTCCAGGCCGGCCGCGGTCCCGGCCTCGCGGAACACCTCGGCCGCGCCCCGGAAGTCCACGATCGCCCGCGTCAGGTCACCCGCCCGTGCCCGGCTGATCCCGGCCTGGTTGCGGATGTAGGCCGCGTCGACGTGCTGTCCTGCGCGGAGGGCCGCGTCGAGGCCGAGCTCCTGGAGCGGCAGGGTCTCGGCCGGTGGGTGCCGCATCGAGAGGGTGAACATCTTGTTGACCAGCTGGTAGGCGGGTCCGAGCAGCCCTGCGCGCACAGCGAGGCGTACGGCGCTGCCCATGGTCAGCCACTCCCGGTCACCCCAGGCGCGGGCCTGCTGCGCGGTGGCGAAGCTCAGCGGCGTCACCCCCTCGACGACGGGGTCGAGGCTCATCAGCCGGAAGGATCGACCGTCGGCCTCCGAAGCCGCGACCAAGGAGTGGGTGTACCAGCTCACCAGGCGCAGCAACGCCTCGCCGGACTCCTCCTCCGACCCCATCTCCAGCGCGTAGTCGCGGATCAGGTCGTGGAGCACGAAGCGTCCCGGCCGTTGCTCGCGGACCAGGTTGGCGTCGACCAGCTTGTCGACCAGACGCCGGGCCGCGGCGATGTCGACGCCGAAGAGCGCCGCCATCGCGGGCATCCCGATCTCGTGGCCAGGACGCAGGCCGAGGAGCCTGAAGGATCGGCGCGACTCCTCGTCGAGGGAGTCGTAGGACCAGGAGAAGACCGCACGCAGGTCGGAGATCGGGTCGAGCGGGGCCTCCAGGGCGGCCAGCCGGCTGGTCTCGCCGTCGAGCTCGGCGATCAGGTCGCTCAGGGAGAGGTCGGGGTAGCGGCTGCAGCGCTCGGCCGCGACGGCGAGCGCCAGCGGCAGGTGTCCGCACCTCTCCGCCAGCGCGCGCACGTCCGCGTCGTCCGCGGGCCGGTCGATGAGTCGTTGCTTGAGGAAGGCGGCCGATTCCTCCGGGGCGAGGGTGTCCAGCGCGAGCCGGCGCGCGCCCTCGCGGGTCGCCAGGCCGCGCAGCTGGCTGCGGCTGGTCACCAGCACCAGCGAGTCGCCGCCCGGAAGCAGCGGCCGCACCTGGGCGGAGTCGCGGGCGTTGTCGAGCACGAGGAGCATGCGCCGCTGCGCGAGGGTCGTACGCAGCAGGGCAGATGCCGCGTCGACCTCGCCCGGAACCGAGGCGACGTCGACGCCGAGCCCGATCAGCAGGGTCGTGAGCGCCTGCGCGTGCGACAGCGGCTCCCCCGGCCCGAAGCCGCGCAGGTCGATGAAGAGCTGGCCGTCGGGGAAGTGCTCGGCCCGGCTCCGCGCCCAGTGCACCGCGAGCGCGGTCTTGCCCACCGCACCGATGCCGTGCACGGCGACCACGCTCGGCCAGCCGGCGTCGTGGGAGATGGTCACCGCATCGAGCAGCCGGAGCTCGGCGGTACGCCCGGAGAAGCTGGGGATGTCGGCCGGGAGCTGCCGTGGGACCAGATCCTCCTCGGAGACCCGCTGGGCGGGCACCGTCGCCTGTCCCGTCGGCGCCTCTGCGGCCGGGGCGGCCGGCGAGGAGCCGGCCAGCAGTCGGGTGAAGGTCGAGCGCAGCTCCGCGCCGGGATCGGTGCCGAGCTCGTCGGCCAGCCGCGCCCGGACCTCCTCGTAGGCCTCCAGCGCTTCGGCCGTACGTCCCGCGGCCTCGAGGGCGTCGAGCAGCACGACCCACAGCGACTCCCGCAGCGGGTGGTCGCCGACCACCCGGCGGACGTCGGCGACCGCCTTCACGGCCCGGCCGGCGGCGATGTCGAGCTGGGCGCGTCGCTCCAGCGCGGCGAGGTAGCGGTCGACCAGCCAGGGACGGGTGCGCTCGGCCAGCGACTCCCCCGCGGAGTCGTCGAACGGCTCGGCGCGCCACAGCGCGATGGCCTCCTCGAGCCGGTCGTAGGCCTGCGGGCCCTCGGCCGCGTCGAGCAGGTCGATGAAGGCGAGCGCGTCCACCGAGGATCGGGGCAGATCGAGGATATAGCCACCGGCAGTGCGGCGTACGACCTCCTTGCCGAGCACGCGACGCAGCCGCCCGATGTAGGTGTGCAGGCTGCCGCGCGGGTTGTCGGGGAGCTCCTCGCCCCAGATCCGGTCGGCGAGGACGTCGACGGAGACCGGGGTGCCGGCCTCCAGCGCCAGCAGGGCCAGCAGCGTGCGGGGACGCCGTCCCGGGACCTCCACGGGCTCGCCTGCGCGGGTGACGATCAGGGGGCCCAGCAGACAGATGGCCACATCCGTCACCACAGCACCCCCGCCGTCCCGAGCCGCCTGCGCCTGAGAGCCACCCCCATACAATAGTCGTGCCGCAGCGGGCCCACGGAAGGAATCCGCCCAATCCGGTACACAATGGAGACATGTCCCCCTTCGGCCGCACCTCCGTCGGACCGCCTCTGCAACAGCAGTGCCCCTGCGGCAGCGGTCAGCGCTACGCGCTGTGCTGCCACCGGCTGCACCGTGGCGGTGCGTTGGCCGAGACGCCGGAGGAGCTGATGCGCAGCCGCTATGCGGCGTACGCCCTCGGGGACTGGGCCTACATCTTCCGCACCTGGCACCCGGGCACCCGCCCCGACGACCTGGGCGTGGCCGCGCCCGACCCGCGGCTGACCTGGACGGGGCTGGAGATCGAGGGATCCGGGCTCGACGACGACACCCACGGCTGGGTGGCGTTCCGCGCCTCCTACCGCTCGCCGTCGGGCGACGGGGTGCTGGCCGAGCACAGCCGGTTCGAGGTGCGTGCCGGCCGCTGGCTCTACGTCGACGGTGACATCTCCGGTAATTGACCAAACACACGCATTCGCGTGAGTTTGAGGCAGACAGTGGAGAAACTGTTGCCGATATGTGGACGCGACCCGGTCAGGCACGACAGACTCTGACAAGTGACCACCGAAGCGACCGAGGACCTGACCGGTCTCGAGCCATCGGCGCGCTCGCTCCTGGACGCGGTCATCGCGATGTCGAGCGAGCTCGACCTGAGCGCCATGCTGGAGCGGATCACCCGGTCCGCGTGCGAGCTGACCGGAGCCGGCTACGGCGCTCTCGGCGTTCTCGACCTCGACGGCGACCTGCAGGACCTGATCACCTACGGCTACCAGGAGGAGCCGACGCTGCAGGTCGTGGGCAAGAGCCGCGGCCGTCGTGCGCGGCTCGATGCCGATTCCCGGGCCGAGGCCGATGCCGATGCCGTTGCCGGCAACGGGGCGGAGGACGGAGCGGGTGACGGAGCGGATGACGACGAGCCGGCCTCGACGACCCGGCCCCGGGGAATCGCCGCTCCCGAGCCTCTCCTGCTGGCCGGCTCCCATGCTGCTGAGGGCGGCAGCCACGCGCTGCGTACGGGCGACCCCGGCAAGCGCAAGTTCATCGAGGTGCCGCTGCGGATCAAGGACCACGACTTCGGCCACCTGCTCCTGGCCGAGAAGGTCGGCGGTGCCGACTTCACCAGCCACGACGAGCAGCTCGTGGTGGCCCTCGCCCGCGCCGCAGGCGCCCAGATCGACAAGGTGCGCAAGCTCGAGCTCAGCGAGCAGCGCCGCAAGTGGCTCGAGGCGAGCGCCGAGCTCAGCCGGGCCCTGACGCCGCCACTGGACCACACGGTCGCGCTGGAGCGGATGTGCGAGACCGCGCTGCCGCTGATGCGGGCGATCGGCGTCGGTGCCGGCACCCGCATCGAGCACGGCCTCGTCTCCGGCGTCGCCGCCGTGGCGGGCCAGGAGGAGCGGGTCCGCGCGGTGACCGAGAAGGTTCCGCTGCTGATCGACCGCCGCATCGTCGAGCCGCTCGACCTCGAGGTCGACGGCCTCCACGTCGTGGTCGCGCCGGTGCGCTCCTCGCTCGCTGGCCGCGGTGCGCTGCTGGCCATCTACGACAAGGCCCGCGCGGCCCACGACGAGCACGAGCGCGAGCTCTTCTTCGGCTTCGCCGGCCAGGCCGCGCTCGCCCTGGACCGTCTCCGCGCGGTGGAGGACCGGGCCGATCTCGCCGTCATCACCGACCGCGACCGGATCGCCCGCGACCTGCACGACGTGGTCATCCAGCGCCTCTTCGCGATCGGCCTCCAGCTCGAGACCCTGGGCCGCAACCCACAGCGGGTCGAGGACCTGCCCAAGCGGCTCTCGGAGCAGGTCGACGCCCTGGACCAGACCATCAAGGACGTACGCGGCTCCATCTTCGACCTCAGCAACCACGACGCCTCCTCGCTGCGGGCGCAGGTGCGCGAGGTCGTCCGGGAGTACGCGGGTGTCATGGACTTCACCCCGGAGATCAAGATCACCGGGCCGGTCGACACCGCCGTGCCCGACGCGGTCCGCAACCACCTGCTGCCGGTGCTGCGCGAGGCGGTCTCCAACCTCGCCCGGCACGCGCAGGCCCACAGCGCCCAGATCGAGCTCACCCTCCAGGACGACGAGATCAAGCTGGTCGTACGCGACGACGGCAGCGGTCTTCCCGAGGAAGCAGAGGAGAGCGGGCTGAAGAACGCCCGCTGTCGTGCGGTCCAGCTCGGCGGTCAGCTCGAGATCGGCCCGCGCTCCCCCAGCGGCACCGAGCTGATCTGGCAGGTGCCGCTGGGCGCTGGGGTCTGAGTCGGACTCAGTTTCCCTTGCGGGGGTGGAGGAGCTCCTTGGCCATCAGCGCCGCCTGGGTGCGCCGCTGCACGCCGAGCTTGGCGAGGATGCTGGAGACGTAGTTCTTGACGGTCTTCTCGGCCAGGAACATCCGGCCGGCGATCTCGCGGTTGGTCAGGCCCTCGCCGATGAGCGCGAGCAGGCGCTTCTCCTGAGGCGTGAGCGCCTGCATCTGCGGCGACTCGCCATCGGGGTTGCGCATCTTCTCCATGACCTTCGCGGTCATCAGCGGGTCGAGCAGCGAGCCGCCGCCGGAGACGGTGCGGATCGCCTCGACCAGGTCGCTGCCGCGGATGTCCTTGAGGACGTAGCCCTTCGCCCCGGCCATGATCGCCGAGAAGAGCGCCTCGTCGTCGTCATAGGAGGTCAGGATGAGCGCGAGCATGTCCGGGTAGGCCGCCCGGACCTCCCGGCAGACCTCGATCCCCGAGCCGTCGGGAAGGCGGGCGTCGAGCACGCAGACGTCCGGCTGGATGCGGTCGATGTCCTCACGCGCCTGGGCGGCGGTGCCACCCTGGCCGACGACGGCGATGTCGTCATGACTGTCGAGCAGCGTCGTCAAACCCTGGCGCACGACCTCGTGGTCGTCGAGCAGGTAGACCCGGATCGTCCTTGTCTCGGTCAACACCGTCTCACTTCCCCCATTCGTTGAAGGGAGACCACGGTATCGGTCAACCCCAGTCCGGTCGATGTGTGAGTCATCCACACTACGGTTTTCGTGCCGCCGTGCGGACCAAGCTCTCCGCCGCGTTCTCCGCCGGGCTCTGTGTCAGCTGTCGAGTCATCCTCCCGCGCGAGCACCTCACGCGCCAGCGACTCGGCGGTCGAGGTGTCCAGATGAGCCAAAGGTTCATCCAGAACCAGGACCTTGTGCCCTGCCAGCAGCGACCTCGCCACCGCCAGCCTGGCCCGCTCGCCACCCGAGACCTGGGCCGCGCCGTCACCGAGCCTGGTCTGCATCCCGGCCGGGAGAGCATCGAGCCAGTCGCCGAGATGGGCACGCCGGAGCGCCCGCTCGACCTCCTCGTCGGTGGCGTCGGGCCGCGCCAGGCGCACGTTCTCGACGAGGTTGGAGGCGAAGACGTGCGGGTCGTCGTCGACGAGCCCGACGATCTTCCGTACGTCCTCGGGATCGAGGTCGCTCGTCGGCCGGCCGCCGAGCGTGATCGTGCCGGTGTCCGGGTCGAGGAAGCGCAGCAGCAGCGCGGCCAGGGTGCTCTTGCCGGAGCCGGAGGGGCCGACGATGCCGATTCGCGCGCCCGGTTCGACGTGCAGGTCGGGGAGCTCGACGGTCGCGCCGTCACCAGGACGGGCCGTGACGCCGGTGACCGTGATCGTGGTTTCGTCGGCGGGTGCCGCCGGGTGCTCGGGGGCCTTTACCGACGGCTTCCGGCTGGTCAGGTCGTCGAGTCGCCGCTGCGCGGCCCGGGTGCGGGCCTTGGCAGCGCCGGCGTCGGCGAGCGTCGCCGCGGGTTCGGCCAGTGCGAGCGGCACCAGGGTGAGGAGGGCGAGCATCGGACCGTCGCCGACAGTCGTGTAGGCGGCGGTCGCCGCGACCGCCGCACCTGCCGTGACCAGCACGAGGGCCTTGGCCGTCGAGGCGGCTCCGGCCGCGGTGACGGTCGCCCGGGTGGCCGTGCGGGCGAGCTCGTCGAGCCGGCGCAGCACCGGCTCGCCCGCCTGCCACATCCGACGCTCGGTCGCGGTCTGCGTCGCCTCGACCACCTGCTCGGACACCGTGGCCCGCACCGTGACCGAGAGATGCTCGGCACGTGCTGCCCCTGCGTACGCGATCCCGAAGGCGGCTCCCGCCGCCACCACCGTGGCCGCGGTGAAGGCGGCCGCGACCGGGTCGATGAGCGCGGTGGCCGCGACCGCGAGGATCGCCACCACGGCGTACTCCCGGATCGGCAGCCGCACCCGCAGCTCCTCGTCGAGCACCGCGTCGACGTCGTCGACGACGCTCGCCAGCACGTCTCCGCGGCGCCCCGGAAGCGCACCGGGCACCAGCGGCACGAGCGCGTCGTAGATCTCCACGCGCCGCCTGGCCAGCAGTCGCAGCGCGCTGTCGTGGGACCACAACCGCTCCAGGTAGCGCAGCACGGGCCGCGCGATCCCGAACGTACGCACCCCCACCATCGCCGCCACCAGCGTCATGATCACCGGGTGGTAGGAGGCCTTGATGATCAGCCATCCCGCCAGCGCCGTCAGCGCAACTCCCGACGCCCAGCTCAGCCCACCGACGACCGCCGACCCCCACAGCGCCCTCCGCGCCGAAGCGTCAGCCCCGCCGGCCGAGGCGTCGGCCCCGCTGGCCGAAGCGTCAGCCCCGTCGGACGAAGCGTCAGCCCCGTCGGCCGGGATGTCAGCAGCTGCCGTCTCGACCGACGCGGGCGACGTCTCGGCCGACGTAGGTGACGCCTCGGCCGACGCGGGCGCCTTCTCGGCGGAGAGGGTGATGACCTGGTCAGCGATGTCGATCAGGGCCTGACGGTGGGCGACGAGGACGACGGCGCGGTCGCGGGCGAGGTCGATGACGGTGTCGGCGATGATCCGCTCGGTGTCGGGGTCGAGATGGGCGGTGGGCTCGTCGAGAAGGACCCAGGGACGATCGGAGAGTACGACGCGAGCCAGCGCCAGCCGGGCCCGCTCACCCGCCGAGAGAGAACGACCGTCCTCGGCCAGATCGGCACCGAGCCCGCCGGGGAGCTCGGCGATCCGGTCGGCGAGCGCGACCCGCTTCAACACCTGCCACAGGTCACCATCGGTCGCCTCCGGCGACCCGAGGCGCAGGTTGTCGGAGATCGTCCCGCTGACGAACACCGGTCGCTGGGGCAGATAGGCGAACCGCCGTCGCCATGCGTCACCCTCGGCCGGAGTCTGCCCGTCGAGCTCGACATCACCTGCGTACGTCTCGTGGAGGCCCGCGACGATCGACAGCAACGTCGACTTCCCGCAACCACTCGGGCCGACGATCGCGGTGATCCCCCGCTCCGCGACCGTCGCGGAGACCGGTGCGAGCGCGGGACGCTCGCGCTCGGGATAGGTGACGATGACACCGTCGAGGCGGAGCGACTGTGTTGGTCTCGACACCGGCTCGCCGGAGCCCCTACGCGGAGGCGAGTCGAGACCGACACAGTCCGCTGTCGCCTCGAGCGTGGCCGTACCTTCGGCGGCGGCATGGAACTCGGTGCCGACGCGGCGCAGCGGCCAGTAGGCCTCGGGGGCGAGCAGCAGGACGACGAGGGCGGTCTGCAGGTCGACCGAGCCGGCGGCGAGCCGGACACCGATGATGACCGCGACCAAGGCCACCGAGATGGTCGCGACGAGCTCGAGCACCGCCGAGGAGGCGAACGCGATCTTCAGGGTCTCCAGCGTGCGGCGGCGGTAGCTGTCGGTGATGGTGGCGATCACCCGCGACTGTGCTCGAGCACGACCGAAGGCGACCAGCGTCGGCAGACCCTTCATCACGTCGAGGAAGTGACCGGCCAAGGCCGCCATCGCCCGCCACTGGCTGGCAGCCTGGTCACGGGTCGCGAGCCCGACGAGCACCCCGAAGATCGGGATCAACGGCAGTGTGAGGCCGACGATGAGACCGCTGAGCGGGTCGGTCCAGACGATCACCGCGAGCACCATGACGGGCAGTACGCAGGCGAGCACCAGCGCCGGGACGTAGCGCGTCAGATACGGCTCGGCGGCCGAGACCCCACGCGTGGCCAGGGCCGACAACGAACCCGAGCGACCCGTCTGCCCGCGCAGGATCGCGCCGACCACCCGGCGCCGCAGGTCCGCGCCGACGACACCGGCCGCCCGGGCGCCGGCCACCTCGGAGACGACCCCGACGAGCGCGCGCCCGGCGAAGACGGCCACGACCGCCAGCGCCCAGCCGCTCACCGAACCGGTGTCGCGGATCGCGGAGATGAGCAGCCCGGTGACGGCGTACGTCTGGGTGATCAGCAGCACCGCCCCCAGCACCCCGGCCGCCACCACGACGGCGAGCGGCCGACGGGCTACCGACAGCTGGGCTCGCAGTCGCGGGTCGTTCGGGCGCATCTCAATGAGCGGCGGGGATGTGGTGGATGGAGATCCGCTTGCGGAAGATCCAGTACGTCCAGGCCTGATAGCCCACCACGATCGGCGTGAACACCGCCGCGACGATCGTCATCAGCTTGAGCGTGTAGGGCGTCGCCGCCGCGTTGGTCGTGGTCAGCGAGTTGGCGACGTCGGTGGTCGAGGGCATCACGTCGGGGAAGAGCCCGACGAAGAGCCCGGCCACGGCCAGCCCGATCGCGAGGAAGGTGCCGGCGAAGGCGAACCCCTCACGACCGACGTACGCCGCCCCGAGCCCGCCCACGAGGGCGAGCGCCGCCACGACGAAGATCACCGCGGTCGCCAGGTTGCCGGTGAGCGCCTGGGTCCAGACCAGGAACACCACGGCGAGCACGGCCGCGACGACCCCGGTCTTGAGCGCCAGCGCGCGGGCCCGGCCGCGGATCTCGCCATCGGTCTTCAGCGCGATGAACACCGCACCGTGGGTCACGAACAGCGAGAGCGTGACCAGACCGCCGAGGAGACCGTAGGGGTTGAGCAGGGTCAGGACAGTGCCGGTGAACTCGAAGTCGGCGTCGATGGGCACCCCACGCACGATGTTGGCGAAGGCCACACCCCACAGGAACGCCGGAACGTAGGAGCCGAAGATCACCGCGCGGTCCCACCAGCCGGCCCAGGTGGCCGAGGGCCGCTGGTGGCGGTACTCGAACGCCACCCCACGCACGATCAGCGCGATCAGGATGAGGAAGAGCGGCAGGTAGAAGCCGGAGAACAACGTCGCGTACCACTCCGGGAACGCCGCGAACGTCGCTCCGCCCGCGGTCAGCAGCCAGACCTCGTTGCCGTCCCACACCGGGCCGATCGTGTTGATCATGACGCGCCGCTCGCGGTCGTCGCGGGCGAGCACCGGAAGCAGCATGCCGACGCCGAAGTCGAAGCCTTCGAGGACGAAGTAGCCGATCCACAGCACGGCGATGAGGCAGAACCAGATTGTCGTGAGTTCCATCGCAGGCTCCTCAGTACGCGAAGTTCATCGGCTCGTCGGCATCCTTCACGGAGCCACGCAGGGTCGGGGACGGCGGCTCGACGAACGGGTCGGGTCCCTTCTTCACGTACTTCATGAGCAGGCCCACCTCGATCACCGCGAGCACGGCGTAGAGCGCGGTGAAGCCGAGCAGCGACATCCACACCTCCCAGGGCTCGACGCCCGGCGAGACACCGTTGGCGGTGGTGAGCACGCCGAAGACGACCCACGGCTGGCGCCCCATCTCGGTGAAGATCCAGCCCATCGAGTTGCCCAGCAGCACCATCACCGGCGCGGAGATCGCCAGCGCGGGCAGGACCCGTCCGACCAGCCCCGAGGGCGTACGTCCCCGACGGGTCAGCCACAGGACCGCCAGGCCGACGAGACCACCGACGACGCCGAGGCCCATCATCCAGCGGAAGGTCCAGTAGGTGACCGGGATGTTGGGGGTGTAGTCACCGGGCGAGTAGTAGGTCGCGCCGGGAGTCGCCCCGTAGGTCTCGCGGTACTTCTCCTGCAGGTCGTAGATCCCCTCGACCTTGCCGTCGAAGGTGCCGGTGCCGAGGAAGGAGAGCACGCAGGGCACCTCGAGCGCCCACTTCTCGTGCTTCCCGTCGCGCGTGCCGATGGTCAGGATCGAGAACGGCGCGCACGAGTCCGAGGTCTCCCACAGCGCCTCCGCGGCTGCCATCTTCATCGGCTGCACCTCGGTCATGATCTTGCCCTGGATGTCACCCGAGACCGCGACCCCGACGCCGGAGAAGACCATCACCCAGGCCGCCAGCACCATCCCGCGGCGGTACATCGGGCGCTCGCCGTTGTTCTCCCCCGGCCGGCGCATGTAGAGCCAGCCCAGGATGCCGAGCATGAAGGCGGCCGCAGTCAGGTACGCCGCGAGGATGACGTGCGGGAACGTGCCCAGCTGCACCTTGTTGAACATCACCGCCCAGAAGTCGGTGAGCTCGGCGCGGCCGGTGACCTCGTTGAACTTGTAGCCGACCGGGTGCTGCATCCAGGAGTTGGCCGCGAGGATGAACCACGACGAGGCGAGCGTGCCGAGGTGGACGATCCACATGCACGCGTTGTGCAGCGCCCTTGGCAGCTTGTCCCAGCCGAAGATCCACAGTCCGAGGAAGGTCGACTCCAGGAAGAAGGCGAGCAGCGCCTCGATCGCCAGCGGAGCCCCGAAGACGTCCCCCACGAAGCGGGAGTAGTCCGACCAGGTCATCCCGAACTGGAACTCCTGCACGATCCCGGTGACCACACCGAGCGCGAAGTTGATCAGGAAGAGCTTCGCGAAGAACTTGGTCAGCCGAAGCCACTCGGGGTTCTTCGTACGCAGCCAGATCGTCTCCAGCACGGCGACGAGCATGGTGAGTCCCACCGTGAGCGGGACGAACAGGAAGTGGTAGACGGTCACGATGCCGAACTGCCACCTGGCTAATTCCAGGACGCTGTCCACGGCAGTCACTATGTCACTGGGGCACCACCGGCCACACCACCCCCTCCCCTAGGCATACGTCCCATGTGTCGTGGCTTACGTCCCTTGTGAATTGCTTCACGACCTGCGTTGCGATGCCACCTGCTCAGTTCGGCGCGTCCCTCGTCTGGACGCAGCGCAGTGAGGAGCGCCAGCGACGAACGAAGCGGAGGAAGACGAGGATCAAGCG
>NZ_JBHVKN010000025.1:15466-42101 GCF_042798075.1 Nocardioides sp. NPDC057772 | reverse complement strand
GTCCAGGGAGTTTCCGTCGGTTACCAGCCGGTAGAGCGACGGAAACTCCCTGGACTACCCCCGGCCGGTTCAGCTCAGCCGGCCCAGAAGCTCAACCACACCGTCGCCGTCCAGGTCCGCCGCCACCTCGAGCCGCCGGCGGTTGTGTACGTCCGGATCGAACCGCGCCCCGATCATGCTGCGCGGCCAGCCCGGGAGCGAGAGCCGCGACGCCGCGCCGAGGTGAGCCACGACCTCCTCCACGTCCCACTCGCCGCACAGGGTCGTGGATCGCCACTGGTCGGGCGAGAGCGACCGCAGATCGGCGGCCAGGGCGTCCCGCTCACGCAGCTGGATCGTCGAGAGCTTCGTCATGCGGACACTCTGACAGGTCCGGGCCGCGTGAGGCGGGACGACTTCGTCTAGGCACGGTCGGCGCGGTCCCGCTTGGCTCGTTCCTCGAGCGCGATGTCCAGGAGAGTCCGGGCGCGGGCGTCGAAGCCGTGGTCGCGGTGGATGCGGGCGGCCTCCGCGCGGATGTGCTCGTCGGTGCCGAAGACGACCGACGGGTCGGGCATCGAGGACCACTTCACCAGGTCCTCGGGGGTCTCGTAGACCTGCACCGTGTCGCCGAAGACGTCGCGGAGGCCGACGACGTCGTCGGAGATGACCCGGGCACCGGACGCGACGGCGTCGAAGAGCCGGTTGGAGATGAAGCCGTAGTCGCGCATGTCGGCCCAGTGATCGTTGAGCACGACCCCGGCGGCCCGGTATTCGGCGCCGAGCCGGGTGTTGGACATGTGCTGGGCCTTGACGTAGTGGCGAGGGATGTAGGGCTCCCAGCCGTGGCCGTAGACCGACAGCGGCAGCCCCGCTTCGACGGCGTCGTGGATGATCGGGCGCTCGACGTCACGGGAGGTGCCGACGAAGAGCACCGCGTGACCGGAGTCGGGCAGCGCCCGGTCCGGGTTGAACAGCTCGGGGTCGGTGGCCTGCAGCAGCGGGTCGATGCGGATCCCCCACCGGGCCGACATCTGCTCGGCCCATCGCGGGCCTGCCGCCAGCAGCCGGTCGAACCCGGCCGCCTCGGCGCGGGTGACCGCGTCGGGGTGGGAGATCACCCAGCCGATGTTGATCCGGCAGTCGGGCGCGGGGAAGTAGCGCGAGAGCCCGCGCAGGGTGACCACGACGTCGTCGTCGAGCGAGCTCGGCCGCTCCCACTCGTAGTGGTGGTCGACGACCGCCGACTGACCGAGCTTGCGCAGCGACCGGGCCAGCGCGCGGGCGAAGTGGGTGTCGCCCCACCGCTCCCCCTCGGGGGCGCCGGGCGCGGAGATCTTGATCGACCACCGCAGCTGCGGGACGCCCTCCACCACCGACGCCCGGGGCAGGGGAGCGAGGATCGGGCGGGTGGCGGCGTACGTCTTCGCCGGACCGGTCGGCTCCCCGGCCATCGCGCGGCCGACGACCTGGTAGCCGCAGGCCGCCCAGGCGGCCACGTCGTCGCGGGGCTCGGTGCGCCCGACCCAGCGGTCGAGGTAGATCAGCCGGTTGCGCGGGGCGCGGGCGAAGCGGCCCTTCGACTTGGACTCGTGGTGGACGACCTCCGACGACGTCACGACCCGGAACGACCCCGGCCGCAGCTCCGCGAGCCGGTGGCACAGGTCGACGTCCTCCATGCCGTTGGTGAAGATCGGGTCGAACCCCTGCAGCGCGACGACGTCGCGGTAGCGCATCACCAGGGCCGCGCCGGTCAGCGCCGCGAACGGGTGGCCCTCGAGCCCGGCGGCGTCCTCGGGCGGGTACTCGGCGAGCATGTTGTAGGGCAGTCCGCCGTAGGGCGGGAAGACGACTCCGGCCGACTGCACCGACCCGCTCGGGTAGAGCAGCAGCGGCTGCACCGCGAGCACCTCGGGGTCGGCGAGCGCCGCCACCAGCGGCTCCAGCCAGCCGGCCAGCGCGGTGGTGTCGTTGTTGAGGAAGACCACGGTCTCGCCGGTGACGTGCGGGATGGCGAGGTTGTTGCCGAGCGCGAAGTTGTGGTTGACGGTGCTGTGCACCACCTTGACCTCGGGGAACCGCAGCGGCAGCGAGTCGAGCACCGCCGAGACGCGGGCCGAGGAGCCGTTGTCCCAGACCACGATCTCGAGCCGCTTCTCCCCCGCACCGTGCTCCATCACGGCCTCGACGGCGCCCACGGTCAGCAGCGAGTCGTCGTAGGTCGGGATGACCACCGAGACCACGTCCGGGTCGGGCGTGCGCTCGGCGAGCGCGCTCCAGTCGACGAACGTGCGGTTGCGTACGACGTCCTCCCACGACTCCAGGTCGTAGGGGTCGAGCGGGAGCCGGTCACGGCGCGGACGCCGCGGGTTGATGCCCTGGCGACGCTCGACGCCGACCTCCGGCACGACCTCGACGACGGCCTTCGACGTCAGTCGCAGCGCGAGGTCGTAGGCCCAGCCGAAGCCGACATCGTCACGCGGCCCGCCGACCTCGGCCAGCAGCGGCGCGGCGATCAGCAGTCGCGAGAGCAGGACACGCATCAGGGTGCCGGGGACGTCGGGCCCCGGCGTGGCCGGAGGTACGTCGACAGCGAACCGCTGCTCCGGCTGCCACGGCCGCTCCAGCACGTCGGCGACCAGCGGCCTCCCGGCCGCTTCGGCCACCGAGACCAGCCGCGCGAGACGACCGGGCTTCCAGACCTCTCCCCCGACGACGTACGCGACGAAGTCGCCACTCACCTGCGCGAACGCGGCAGCGACGCCGGGCTCTCCGCGGTCGGGATCGCCGGGTACGACACGGGCTCCGGGGACGATGTCGGCGACCGCCTCGGCGACCAGGGGGGTCAGGCCGCGGTCGATGACGATGACGTCGGTGCTCACCCCGCGCTGCGCGGCGACGCTGTCCAGGGTCGCCCGGGCGAGCTCGTCGGAGGCACCCAGGTCGACGATGACGCTGACGGTGCCGACCGGCGCACGACCGGCCGGACCGGCGGCTCGATCGATCGCGGGCCGCCAGGTCTGCGGGCCGCCCTGCCGGGCCTGCCACTCCGCGCGCCGGTCGCGGATCCAGTCGCGCAGATCCGGGAACCGGCCGTCGACCTGCACGAGCCAGTCGTTGGCGCGCCGTCCGTTGCGGGCTCCGCGGTCGACGTAGTGGCCGATCGCGCCGCCGTAGAAGTTCTCGGTCTTGCGACGCTCGGTGTAGCCGTCGGTGTCGAAGAGCGGGTGGGTCGGCTGCAGCCACAGCTCGGCGCGCAGCCAGTAGAGGAACGGGTCCTGGTCGCCCATCTGCTTGCGCAGGCGCGGGGTCAGCCGCGCGACGAAGAACTCCGGGTCGAAGAGCGGGCTGGGCTGTGCCAGCTGCTTGCTGCGGTCCTGCTCCAGGTAGTGACGTGCGGCCCGCTTGCGGTCGAGGCGCTGACCGACCTGCTCGGCGTACCACTCGTGGTCGAACAGCGGGCAGTCGACGAGCAGGCGCACGTCGTCGGCCCGGCTGTAGAGAGGCGAGTCGTTGTAGACCTTGCGGGCCAGGTCTCGCCCCCTGCGCAGGCCGCCACGTGCGATGCGCTTCAACTCTTCGTCCACTAAAGGTCCCCCAAGACGCTCTAGATCGTGCTTCGGCAGTGGGTCAGACTGTCACAGTGCCGGGTGGCGTTGAACGCCGCCACGCACGTTCACCCAACTGTCAAGGTCAATTCTGTCGCCACAGCGGCATGACCGCCTCCCGGATCTCGTCCGGCATCGGCGTCACCGGGCGTGACGGGTCGGTGTTGTCGACGTAGACGTGCACGAACCTGCCCTCGGCCGCGGCCTCCTCGCCCGGCCCCTGGAAGAGCCCGATCCGGTAGATCACCGACGAGGTCCCGACCTTGTCGACGACGAGCCCGGCCTCGACCGGCTCCGGGAACCCGATCTCGCGCAGGTAGCGGCACGACGTCTCCGCGACGATCCCGATCTTCGGCAGCTTCCGCACGTTCACGCCGGTCGCCTCGAACAGGTAGGCGTTGACCGCGGTGTCGAAGTATTCGTAGTAGGTCGCGTTGTTGAGGTGACCGTAGGCGTCGTCGTCGCGCCAGCGGGTCGTGATCGTGCGCCAGTGCACGTAGTCGGCGCGGGTCGGGGCCTTGCGGTCAGGAGTGCTCATCGCCGCTGATCTTAGATCCTAGAGCTCGTCCTCGACCGCCCGGACCAGATAGGGCGCCAGCGTCATCGAGAAGGTCGCGGTGATGTGGCTCCGGTCGCGATAGGCCTGCACGTGGCCGACCACCAGGGGACACCGGTCCTCGTCGCAGTAGGCCGCAGAGAGGTCTACCAGGGAAGCGCCCGGCCCTGCCAGGCGAACCGCCTCGGCGAGCGGGTCTGAGGTGGCGTACGCCTCCTGGCGGGTCATCTCGCACGCGGCGGCGTCTGCGAGCGTCTCGATCTCGTCGAGGCAGGTCGCCGCCTCGGGGGTGAGATACGGGTTGTCGGCGAGCGCGACGATCTTCGTGCCCCGCTCGATGATCGGCTTCCAGGCCTGGGCGAGCAGGTCGGCGGCCGGGTCCGGCTCGCCGGCCGCGAGGTTCGGATTGCGGCGTTGGGTGACCAGCACGACGTCGTACGCCTCCTGGTCGAGGTGCTCGATCAGCGCCTCGCGGTAGGCGCGGCGCGGGTCACCCGCGGTGGCCGGGAGAAGCCCTCCGCCGTTGGCGACCAGCGTGTCGACCGACCATCCTGAGCTCTCGGCGACCCGGGTCAGACCGGGGATCAGCGAAGCGCCGTGGGAGTCACCGACCAGGGCGACCCGGAGCGCATCCGGGTCGTCGGAGCCGAGGTGGCAGACCTCGGGGCGGGCGTCGGCGGCATACGTCTCGATCTCGGGGAGATAGCACCGGTAGGCCCGGCCGGTGTCGTCCTTGCGGGCGATCGGCGCAGGGAGAAGTACGCCGTCGAGCTCCGGGTTGCGGCACCCCTCCATCAGGGCGGCGGCGCCGAAGCACTCGGTGTCTCCCGATGCGAGCGCCTCAGCCTGACCGCGACTCTCCTCGACCAGGTTGCGTCCATGCAGGATCCCGGGGACCGCGGCTGCGACGACCAGGGCCGCTCCGAGCACCCCGAAGAGGAAGGCCCGCGGGGTGGTCCCCAGCATCGGTCCGGTGCGGAACGGCGTCTCCACGTATCGGTAGGTCAGGGCCGCGAGGCCGATGGTGACCAGGAGGATCAGCGGCTCGCGGAGCCAGGTGCCGAGCACGGGGCCGGTCTCGGGGAGCACGACCACGAGCGGCCAGTGCCACAGATAGAGCGAGTAGGAGACCGTCCCGATCCACTGCACGACCGGATGGCCGACGACCCGAAGCCCGAGGCCACCGGGCGCGCCCGCCCAGATGACCAGCGCGGTGCCGACGACCGGCAGCAGCGCCACCCAGCCCGGGAACGGCAGCGAGTCGTTGAAGAGCAGCAGCGCGCCGAGCACCCCGAGCCAGCCGGCCACCGCTGCGTACGGCGCCCAGCGCCCGGGCACGCGCTCGAGGGAGAGCGGCAGCACAGCGATGAGACCGCCGGCGGCGAACTCCCAGGCGCGCGCGTAGGTGACGAAGTAGGAGTCGGCGCCTTTCGTCGCGGTGACATAGACCGAGGCCGCGAAGCTGACCACGAAGACGGCGAGGAAGACCGCCCGGATCGCCGTCAGCCGCACCTTCGGCCGTCGCCGGGTCAGGAGCGCAACCGCGACGATCAGCAGCGGCCAGATGAAGTAGAACTGCTCCTCGACCGAGAGCGACCAGTAGTGCTGCGCTGGCGAGGGCGGGTCCTCGGCGGCGAGATAGTCGACCGCCGCCCAGGACAGCTGCCAGTTCTCCACATAGAACGCGGCCGCGACCGCCTCCCGCAGGAACTGCTGCCACAGGGCCTCCGGCACCAGGACGTACGTCGCCCCGGTGCTGCACATCAGCACCAGCAGCGCCGCGGGGAGCAGCCGCCGGATCCGGCGGGCCCAGAACGCGCCCAGCCGCACCCCGCCGGGCTTGGCGGCCTCGCGCACCAGGTGGGAGGTGATCAGGAATCCCGAGATGACGAAGAAGACGTCGACGCCTGCGTAGCCGCCCCGGATAGCCCCCGGCCACAGGTGGAAGAGGACGACGCCGAGCACCGCCGCCGTACGCAGCGCCTGGATCTCCAGCCGCTTGTCCCGGACGGCCGCTGAGCCGGTCTGCTCGGTCGTGGTCGGCGCGACGGCGACCGCGGTCACCGGCGCACCTTGCGGACGATCCGGCCCGCCACCCGGCGGGCCCTGCGTACGCCGCGCTCACCGAAGCTCAGCGGGATCTCGATCCCGTGCTGCGGGCGGCCGTCGAGCGGGACGATCTGCGCCCGGTCGCCGATCCGCTCTCCGATGACGTCCTCGTGGATGACGACCGGTCCGTCGAACTCGCCCAGCGCGTCGCGGCCCTCGAACCGCACCCGCCAGCGACCTCCCGAGAGCGCGGCGGTCGGCAGTGCGACCTCGAGACTGCCGGAGGCGAGCTCGGCGGCGTCGTAGTCCAGCGTGCGGCGCCGGCGGTCGTGGAGAAACACGACGCGGAGCCTATCGGGCACGACCATCGCGTGGGCCAGGTGCAGGTGCGCGCGGCCGTCGACGAGCGAGAGCGAGGTGGCGGTGACCGGGTCGGTGGCGCCGGAGACCACCTGGCGCAGCAGCTCAGGGCCCTCCTCGAGGGCGGCCACGATCCGGCCGAGCCGCCAGCCCGGCGCCTCACCCTCCTCGCCGTCCCCGCCAGCCGCAACGGCCTCGGCGACCGCGGTGAACAGGTCGCGGTGCTTGAGCACCAGGTCGGCGAGGTCGTCCCCGACCAGCGTCTCGTCGCCCAGGGAGATCGTCGCGACGGCGTTGATCAGCGGCCGCTGGAGCGTACGCAGCGGCACCACGCCGCTGTCGGCGACGAGCCTCAAGGTCTCCAGGAGGTCGGCGACCGTGCGGTCGGCCCAGCGGACGTCGTCGCCGATCAACCGGGCGGCAGTCGCCCACTGGCCCGAGGAGACCAGCCGCCAGCCCCACCGCTTGTCCCGCTCCAGGCCGTCGATCAGGCCGTCGAGCAGGCCGTCGATCAGACCGTCGACGCCGGCGTCGTCGAAGAGTGCGATCAGCTCGGCGATCAGGATCCGCGCCGGCTCGAGCGCCGCCGGGTCGATCACGGCCATCCCGCGCAGCGCCCGGACGATCGCCATCCAGCCATCGGCGTCGAAGATCAGCGAGGCGTACTCGGCGCGCACCCGCGGGTCGCCGAGCTCGATGATCCGGCGGGCGCAGCGCAGCTCCTGCTCGAGGTAGCTGATGATCCCCGCCGGTGAGTGGGACTTCGCGGTCATCGAACCAGGCCCGGGCCGGTCACGGTAGACGTAGACCGTCTCGGTCACGATGTCGAAGCGGGCCGTGGTCAGCGCATGCACCATCGGCTCGATGTCGTTGGAGCGCGAAGCGTCGGGGAACTCGATCCGGGCGGAGTCCCAGAAGTCGCGCCGGAAGACCCGGTTCCAGCACGCCCGGTTGCGCAGCGCGGACGGCGCGTCGGCCAACCTCACCAGGGTGCGCTCCTCGTCGAAGGCCGGCCATGCGCGCACCGGCCACCAGACCCGGTCGCTGAACAGCTTGAAGAACCGGCCGACCACCATGTCGGAGCCGGTCTCCCGCGTCTTGCGCAGCATCGCGGCGTACGCCCCGCGGGGCACCAGGTCGTCGCCGTCTGCGAACGCGAGGAACCGGCCCCGCGCCAGCGAGACGCCGTGGTTGCGGGCCTGTCCCCCGCCCTTGCCGGGTGAGCGGACCACCGTCAGGCGCGGGTCGCGGGCTGCGTACGCCTCGGCGATCTCGACCGTGTCGTCGGTCGAGGCGTCGTCGACCAGGATGACCTCCAGGTCGACCGGGTCGTCAGGAGACGACTGGTCCTCGAGGATCGAGGAGAGCAGCTCGCCGACCCACAGGCCGACGTTGTGCGTCGGGACGACGACAGAGAGCTCGGGTGTGGTCATCGGGCTGCAGCCTCCAGATCGCCGGCCAGCCCGTCGAGCAGCCGCAGGTAGTCGCGCGACATGTCATAGGGCGTGTACGCACGGGTGAACTCATGCGCGGCCCGGTGCCGCGACTCCTGCCCGTCGAGGGCCTCCAGGATCGCCGCCGCCAGGGCCACCGGCTCGTCGGGCTCAGGCGCGTAGGTCACCACCCACGGCTGGTCGGCGAACTGCCGCGCGACCGGGGTGTCCTCGGGGATGAGGGCGGTGCGGCCGAAGGTGCCGGCGGCGAGCAGAGAGCCGGAGTTGAGGATCCGCCGGTAGGGCAGCGCGACCACGTCACTGGCCCGCAGCCAGTCGGAGAAGTCGGCGGTCTCGACGAACCCGAGCCGCTTGACGATGTGCGGCGCGGAGAGCATCTCCGCGACCGTCTCCTCGTCGGTCGCGGGCACCACCTTGCCGGCCACGACGAAGGTGAGGTCGGGCACCTGCTCGGCGGCGATCTCGACCGCCCGGCACAGCACGTCGAGGCCCTTGTAGGCCCGGATCTGACCGATGAACCCGACCGTCGGAACGCCCTGCGGGACCCCGATCCGTTCGCGCGAGGCGGCGTCGTCGCCGCCGTCGGGATAGACGCCGAGGTAGGACGAGTGCGGCAGGTCGACGACCTTGTCGGGCGGTAGCGGGTAGTAGGCCGCGGTCTCCTCGATGGTCGCCGGGTTGAGCTGGATGATCCGGGTCGCGTAGCTCGCCAGGGTCTTGGCCACGGCGAGCTCGACGTCGACGTAGTCGGCCTCGTGGGCGATCGAGTTGTGCACCGTCCACAGCAGGTCGGCACCCCGGTCACGCAGACCGCTCAGGACGTCCTCGAACCGGGCGGCGTTGGCCCACGCCTCCTCGACACTCTCGCAGCCGCTGGTGACCGGCGAGGTCCAGTGGACGTGGAGCACGTCGCCCCGGCCCAGGTGGGCCGCGCGGGCCTCGAGCCGGTGCAGCCCCTGCACTCCCTCCACCACGTCCCAGCCCGCGGCGCGCGGTGCCACGGTGAGCATCGTGAGGTACGGATTGCTCCGGTAGTAGGGAAACGACAGCAGGGTCGAAGGCATGTGGGGGTCCTCGAAGTTCTCAACCGTGACGATCCCCCGAACGTCGAGACGATGTCTCGCCGGTGCCCCGGCCCGGCCGGCGACCGGAGGATTCTAGGCAGGCCAAAGACCCCACTTTGACCACTCGGACGGCTTCCCCGCATGCCTTCATCACGGGTTCATCGATGGTTCACCCAGCCCCCGCCGCCAGGTCACGCAACGGCCCGATGACGGCCGCTGGCGACCTCCGTCAGGCCGGCTGGGCGTCGCGCAGCCGCTGCGAGATGACGGTAGTGACGCCGTCGCCTCGCATCGTCACTCCGTAGAGGGCGTCGCCGACCTCCATGGTGCGCTTCTGGTGGGTGATCACCATCAGCTGCGAGTTCTCGCGCAGCTCCTCGTAGATCTCCAGGAGCCGGCCGAGGTTGGTGTCGTCGAGCGCTGCCTCGACCTCGTCGAGGATGTAGAAGGGGCTGGGCCGCGCCTTGAAGAGGGAGACCAGGAAGGCCACCGCGACGAGCGAACGCTCGCCACCGGAGAGCAGCGAGAGCCGCTTGACCTTCTTGCCCGGAGGCCTCGCCTCGACCTCGATGCCGGTGGTGAGCATGTTCTCCGGGTCGGTGAGCACGAGCTTGCCCTCGCCACCGGGGAAGAGCCGCGCGAAGACGTGGTCGAAGGCGACGCGTACGTCCTCCCAGGCCTCGGTGAAGACCTGCTCGACGCGGTTGTCGACCTCCTTGACGATGTCGAGGAGGTCCTTGCGGGTCTGCTTGAGGTCCTCGAGCTGCTCGGTGAGGAACTTGTGGCGCTCCTCCATCGCGGCGAACTCCTCCAGGGCGAGGGGGTTGACCTTGCCCAGGGCGCGCAGGTTCTTCTCGGCGATCTTGAGCCGCTTGGCCTGCTCGGCGCGGACGTAGGGGATCGGCTCGCGCTCGTTGCCGTCCTCGTCGGGGTGCTGCGGGACCAGCTGGTCGGGACCGTAGTCCTTCACGATCGCCTCGGCGTCGAGGCCGAGCTCCTCGAGGATCCGCTCCTCGAGCTGTTCGATACGCATCCGCTGCTGGGCCCGGGCCATCTCGTCACGGTGGACGGAGTTGACCAGCTCCTCGAGCTCCTTGCCGAGGTTGCGCAGCAGCGAGCGACACTCGCGCAACGCCTGTTCGCGCTCGGCACGGGACTCCTCGATCTCGGTGCGCGCCCTGGCCGCCTGCTGCACGGAGACCTCCAGCCGGTCCAGGGCGTACGCCACGGCGGTCCCGACCGCGCGCGCCGCCTCGCCCTCGCGGCGCATCTGCTCACGACGGGCGGCCGCCTTGGCGCGCTGCTCTCGCTCCTGCCGGGCAGCACGGAGCAGCCCGTCGGCACGGCCGGCCAGCGCGCGGGCGCGCTCCTCGGACGTACGCAGCGCCAGCCGCGCGTCCATCTCGCGCTGTCGCGCGTTGCGGGCCGCCTCCGCCAGCTCGTCGCGGGCGCTCAGGTCCGGCTCGTCCTCCGGCTCCTCCTCGGCCATCGCGAGGCGCTCCTCGAGCTCGGCAAGGCCGGCGACGGCGTTCTCGCGGGCCTCCTGGGCCTGCTCGACGGCGGCCAGCAGCCGCTCAGCCTCGCCGCGCGCGGCGCGCGACTGGGCGCCGAACTGGCCGAGCTCCTCGGCGACGGCGGCCAGGGTGGCGTCGGACTCGTGCAGCTTGGCGAGCGCGACGTCGACCCGCTTCTGCGCGGCCAGCCGCTCGGCCTCCAGCTTGGAGGTCTCGAAGGTGGCCCGCTCAGAGACCGCGTGGGCCTCGGCGAGCTGGGCGGCGGCCTCGTCGACCGCTGCCTGCACCTCGATCAGGCTGGGCACGCTGGAGGAGCCACCGGCCGCGAAGTGGGCGCCGATCAGGTCGCCCTCCCGGGTCACCGCGGTGATCTGGGGCTCCGCCGCCACGAGCGCCTGGGCCGCGGCGAGGTCCTCCACCACGGCCACCTTGTCGAGCAGCCGGGCCACCGCGGGCCGCAGCACGGCCTGACACTCCACCACGTCCAGCGCGTACGCAGCGCCCGCAGGCAGCGCCGGCCAGCCGCCGGTCTCTTCGGGCGAGCCGCCCAGGAGCAGCCCGGCGCGGCCGAGGTCCTCGGCCTTGAGATGCTCGATCGCCCCGATGGCCTCCTCGGAGGAGGAGACGACGACCGCGTCCGACGCGGTGCCGAGCGCGGCGGCCACCGCCGCCTCGTAGCCGGAGCGCACCGCCAGCAGCGACGCGACCGATCCGAGCACACCCGGGAGGTCCGAGCCGAGCAGCGCACCGGCGCCGTCCTTGCGGTTGAGCCCCATCTCCAACGCGTCCTTACGAGCGGCCAGCGTGGAGCGGTCACGATCTGCCTGCTGGGCCTCGGCCCGCAGCTTGGCCAGCCGCTCCTCGATGTCCTCGAGCGCGGCGGCAGCGGCCTCGTGCTCGGCGTCGAGGCCCTCCTCCCCCGCGTCCAGGCCGGCGACCTTGGTCTCCAGGGCGGTGAAGTCCCGCTGGGCCCGCTCCGCGCGCGCCAGCGCCTCCTCACGGGCAGCCGTCAGCCGCCCGACCTCGTCGTCGGCGGCAGCGGCCCGCGACTTGAGCGCGTTGACCTGGCCGGCCAGCCGCGCCAGCCCCTCGCGACGATCGGCGGCGGCACGCTCGAGCCCCTTGACCCGGCGCTCCTCCTCGGCCGCAGCGTCCTCTGCCTCCTTGCGGGCCTCGACCGCCTCCTCGAGGGAGTAGCGGAGCTCCTCGACCTCGGCGTCGGCGGCCTCCTCCTGCTCGCGTGCCACCTCGGCCTGCGCCTCGAGCTCCTCGGGGTCACGCCCCTGGCGCACCTCGAGGTCTTCGGAGCCGGCCGCGTTGCGGACCCGCTCGGAGGCCAGCGACTGGGTGCCCCGCAGCCGCTCTCGCAGCGAGTTCAACGCGAACCAGGTCTCCTGCGCGGCGGCCAGCGCCGGCAGGTCCTCGCGCAACGCGGCCTCGAGCACGGCCTCCTGCTCACGCCCCTCCGCGATGGTCTCCTCGACCTCGGCGCGGCGGGCCAGCAGCGCGCCCTCGTCGGCGAGCTCCTTGTCGAGCTCGGTTTTCGCGGTGACCAGATCGTCGGCGTAGATGCGGGCCTTGGCGTCGCGTACGTCCATCTGCACCGTCTGCGCCTGCCGGGCGACCTCCGCCTGGCGGCCGAGCGGCTTGAGCTGGCGGCGGATCTCGACGAGCAGGTCCTGGAGCCGGTCCAGGTTGACCTGCGTGGAGTCGAGCTTGCGCAGCGCCTTCTCCTTGCGCTTGCGGTGCTTGAGCACACCGGCGGCCTCCTCGATGAAGCCGCGGCGGTCCTCGGGGGTCGCGCGCAGGATCGTGTCGAGCTGGCCCTGTCCGACGATGACGTGCATCTCGCGGCCGATGCCGGAGTCCGACAAGAGATCCTGGACGTCCAGGAGCCGGCACGGACTGCCGTTGATCGCGTACTCCGAGCCGCCGTTGCGGAACATCGTGCGCGAGATGGTGACCTCGGCGTACTCGATCGGCAGCGCGCCGTCGGTGTTGTCGATCGTCAGCGACACCTCGGCCCGGCCCAGCGGGGCGCGCCCCGCCGTGCCGGCGAAGATGACGTCCTCCATCTTGCCGCCGCGCAGGCTCTTCGCGCCCTGCTCGCCCATGACCCAGGCGAGCGCGTCGACGACGTTGGACTTGCCCGAGCCGTTGGGGCCGACGATGCAGGTGATGCCCGGTTCGAGCTCGAGCGTCGTGGCGGAGGCGAACGACTTGAAACCCTTCAGCGTCAGACGCTTGAGGTACATCGACTTCTCCCCCGGCTCAGGACCACGTGGTCGTACACAGTTCGCAACACATCAGCGTGGCTGAGGTGAGCCAGCAAATCTAATCGTCGCTGCTCAGGGGAACCCCAGCGGGTCGAGGATAACCCGCCGGGCGCCGCGATCTCGGGACCTCAGAGCCCCAGTGTCTGCTTCACCCCTGCCCGCAGCTCCCGCAGGTGGGCGTCCGCGGCCGTACGCAGGCCGGCGACCGCCTCGGGGTCCGGGACGACCCGGTCGGCGAACCGCTGGGCCAGGTCGTCGGCGTCGAAGGCGGAGACGTTGGCGTCCAGGCCGATGCGCTTCATGAAGTTGCGGTTCTTGTTGGTCGCGATCATCACGATCGACGGCACCCCGTACATCGTCGCCACCACCGAGCCGTGGAACTTCATGCTCGCGAACGCGGTGCATTCCCCGATCGCCCGGGTCAGCTCGTCGAGCTCCTCGGTGTAGACGACCTCCTTGCCCGGGATGTCGAGATCGTCGGCGTTGGCCACGTCGCGACGGCCGACGTCCATCGTGCCGAGGATGAGGTGGCGTACGCGCCAGCCCTCCGCGATCGCCTTGCCGGCCATCTCCTCGATGCGCGAGTAGTCGTCGGGCTCGTCCAGGTTGGGACGGTAGCGGGTGACCACGCCGAGGATCGGCGCACCCTCGGGCTTCGTCGCCTCGGGGAGGTCCAGCGAGCAGACCATGTCGGGGGCGACCTTGATGTCCAGGTCGGCAGAGATGTTGGCGAGGATCCAGTCGGCGGTCTGCTGGTCGCGTACGCCGATGAACTTCACGTTGGGATGCTCGAGGAACTTCTTGTGCTTCTCGATGATGTGCGGCTTGATCTCGGTGTTGCGGTAGATCGGCACGCCGATGCCGACGACGAAGACGGGCTTGGCCAGCATCTTGTGGTTGAAGTAGCGCGGGTCGACCTGCCACGGCTGCAGGATGTCGCCGCCACCGATGAGGATGGCGTCGACCTCGTCGACGATCTCGGTCAGCGGCCGGTCGTAGTAGGGCTTGGTCATGTTGTCGGCGAGCACCCGCAGCTCGAACTCCTCGCCGAAGTACTGCTCGTAGACCGACAGGAACAGCTCGTCGCCGTAGTTGCCGGCGCCGAAGAACCCGGCGAGACCGATGACCGGCTTGCGACCGCGTCGATCGCGGCGGGCCAGCGCGGCCCTGATCTGCTGCTTGAGCGGGTCGGGCAGGCGGCGAGCCGCGGACCGGAGGACCGGGTGATGGCGCAACGAGGACAACGAGGGCTCCTGTGGGGGATCACGAGACGGGCCGCCGGCGGCGGCGAACCGCGCGAGCGTAGCCGCGTCGGATGACTGCGGGTGCCCGTCAACCGATCCGCAGATGAACAACCGATGACAGGAGCGGTTCGCCAGGGCGAACCGCTTCCTTGGAGCAAGAGGACACCGCCAACCTCAGCGCAACCCCCCGCGGGTATCCTTCGACGCAACACGGGCAGCATTTGGCCGCCCCATGCGTTTTGCGAGGAGCCACCGTGGCGCGCGTCCCCACACGTCTCACCCTGTCGAAAGCCCTTGCTGCGGGCGGTCTGGGACTCAGCCTTGCCACCACGGCGCTGGCCCTCCTGGGCCTGGAGCAGGTCGCCCTGGCGGCGCTCGGACTCGCCGTCGCCGGGTTCGGTAGCTCCACCTTGCTGGTGACCAGGGCCTGGGGCCGCGCCAACACCGAGGTCAACGGTTCCATCAACCACCAGACACTGGCGACCGCAGCCCGGGTCGAGCTGACCGAGCGCCGCGTCCTCGCCGCGATCGACGCCGCTCGTTTCGAAGCCGCCAAGCGAGCGCAGACCGACCAGGTCTGAGGATCAGCCGGTCAGCGCGACGTCTCCACCGCAGATCTCGTCGAACCAGGCCCAGAGCGCGGCCTCGGGTTGCTCGACGCTCGGCACCGTCGCGATCTGGGAGACCTGGCGCGCACTGGTCATCGCGACCACGAGGTCTTCAGGGGCGAGGTAGCTGTTGGCCGGCACCTCGATCCTGCTCCCCGCCGGGACATGCACGACCGCGCCGGCGCCGGCGGCCTCGGCCGCCAGGCGCTGGACGACCGTCTGCTGGCTCTGCGTGATGACCACATGCTCGGCCGTGGCGAACATGACCGAGTCGGTGGTCTGACCGACGTCGAAGATGACCGGCAGCGTCTGACCCTCGAGGCTGTTCAGGATCCAGGCGCGCACGTACGGCACTCCGCGCATGCGTACGTCGAACCCCGAGCCGACGAGGAAGCTCGCGACCTCCACGGCACGGTCGAGCTCGACCTTGCTCGGCACCGTCGACAGCGAGACGACGACGCTGCCCCGGCCAGGCCGGAGCCGTGGCGCCTGACGGGGAGCGAACGCGGCCGGGAACGGCGTGCGGGTGACCCGCCCGAGTGACTCCGGCCCGGACCCGCCGTCTCGCACGCTCCACCGGGGGTCGGCACCGAAGGCTGTGCGAACGACCGACTCGACATACCCGCGGTCGTACGTCAGGAACGGCGCCCCGTCGACGTACTCGTCCCGGTCAGTGATGATCACGGCCGTCTCGGCACGGATGCCGGTCTCGAGACGCGGCGTGAAGGAAAGGGTCGTCGGGTCGATGCATACGACCGTCTTGGCGACCAGGCTGTCGTCCCAGCTCGCGCTGTCGACGGCGCCCTTCGCGATCAGATCCTGCACCGGGCCGATGTAGCGGTCGGAGCGGAACCGTTCGAAGTTCAGGGACTCGACGTGGACAAGGGCGATGCGCGGGGCGGCGGCCCGCGGGGTGGCAAGGCGAGAGATCCAGTCGGCCGCCTCACGTTGACGCGGACCGTCCTGCCGCCAGTCGCCGAGGACGACCAGGTCGTACTCCGGCGAGGAGTCCGGTGCCAGCTGGAAGCGCCTGGCCGCAGGGAACGCTCGCCGGTCGCGCCCGAGGAAGGGCGAGGCGCCGTGCCGGATCTCGTCGTGCCAGGCCAGCAGGGCCGACCGATAGACCATCCGCGCCGGGTGTCGCCATCCTCGGCGGAACTCGTCGCGAGACAGGCTGCCGGCGCTCATCCGCATGAACTGCAGGGGTTCGTCGAGGTCGATCACGGTCCCGTCGCCGAACGCCGCCTCGATGCGGAAGTGGAACTCGGTGTCAGCCGCCTTCCGGACCGGGTCGAAGGAGCCGAGGAGCGGCCAGACCTGGTCCTTGCGGAACATCAGGGTCGGCGCGACCGCCTGCCGGGCGACGTTCTGCCGCCGTGAGACGACCAGATCGTCGGAGAGCTTCAGCGCCATCGTGCGGACAGCCACGATCGACCGCTGTGACTCCAGCGCGGCGACCTCGCGCTCGATGCGCTCCGGGTGCGCCCAGTCGTCGGAGTCCTGGAACGTGACGTAGACGCCGGTGGCCTCGTCGATGGCGCGGTTGCGGGCGACGTACGTGCCTCCGTTCTGCTCCTGGGTGATCACCCGGACCCGCGGGTCCAGGGCGGTCACCTCTTCATAGATGGCCGCGAAGCCGTCCCCGGAGGCGTCGTCGATCACCAGGATCTCGAGGTCTCGCCAGGTCTGGGCGACGATGGAGCGAACCGAGACCAGGAGCTCCGGCCCTGGCTGGAACGAGCTGATGACGACCGTGACCCGCGGCCCTGCGACAGTCCCGGGCTCGACGGCCGCAGCGAGACGGTCGAACAGCCGGGCCCCGTCCACCGCCGGTTCGAGGGTGAGCGGAGCGAGTCCGGACATGATGGTGTCGTTGATCAGTTCGAGCCACGTCGCTTCGGTCGACATCGGTCGCACGACCGGGTTCACGAGGTCGATGGCCACGTGCTCGCGGGCATCGGCCTCGAGCCGAAGGTGAGGCGCGATAGCGGCGAAGTCGTCGCCACGACCGCGCTCGACCAGCAGGTGACAGAGGAGCTCCCCCTCATGACGCTCCAACAGCTGCGGGTCGCGCTTGGCGATCGCCAGCAGCGTCTCGAGCGCACCGTCCAGCTCGTCATCGCTCTTGGGCGCGACCCCGACAGAGTGCGCGAGGGCCGCAGCCCACCGCCAAGCACGGGGACCTTCGGCCCGATGAGCGTAGATCCTCATCAGCTCCTGGACGGCGAGCGAGTCCATCCGCTTGGCGACCCGCCCCACGGTGGACGCCGCAACCCAGGTGCGGTCGAGCTCCGCCGCGATCCGAACCAGATCTGGCCGGCTCTGCCCGCGGGGTCCACGCATGACCGGCAGCTGTCCTAGGTCACCTACAACGGGGCGTGATGCCATCTGGTCTCAGGTCTTTCTCGTCAACATCGTCTCCGCTAGGAGCGAGCCCCCGCTCGAAGGCGAGTCACTTGCCTGAGATCAAGATCGCCACATCCAGCCGTACTTTTGCAGGCGGGAGCATAGCACCAGGTAGCCTGCTTCCGCCCCATCATTGGAGCGGCCCCCACAGCCCCTGGATCGGACGGAATCGCCCCGGTGACCCTGACCACCACTCCCACGTCACCGCAGGCGACGTCACGCCCCGCGCCTCGTCACACCGACGGCATGCGCCTCGACATCGAGGGTCTCCGCGCCATCGCGATCGGCACCGTGTTGCTGTACCACGCGGGCCTTCCGGTGCCCGGCGGCTTCATCGGGGTGGACGTCTTCTTCGTCATCTCCGGGTTCCTGATCACGGGCCTGCTGGTGCGAGAGGTCGAGCGGGACCGGCGGGTGTCCCTGCCACGCTTCTACGCCCGCCGCGCCAGGCGACTGCTTCCCGCCTCCGCGCTTGTCCTGGCGGCGACCGCACTCATCACCTGGGCCACAGCGCCCGTGGTCGCCTGGCGCACGTTCGGCGGCGACCTCGTCTCCGCTGCCCTGTACGTCGTCAACTGGCGACTCGCGGACCGCTCGGTCGACTACCTCGCCGAGGGCACGGGGGCCTCGCCCGTCCAGCACTTCTGGTCGCTGGCCGTCGAGGAGCAGTTCTACATCGTGTGGCCACTCCTTCTCGTCGCCGTCGCTTGGGCCGTACGCCGCAACGGCTGGCGGGTGCGGGCGACGATGGCCATCGGTCTGGCTGTCATCGTGGTGCCGTCGCTGGCCTGTTCGGTTTACCTGACCGAGGCGAGCTCCGGCCCGGCATACTTCGTGACCACGACCCGGCTGTGGGAGCTGGGCATCGGCGCCTTCGTCGCAGTCGGCGCCGCGGTGTGGCCACGGATCCCGGCAGCGCTCGCGGCCGCCTTGGGCTGGATCGGTCTCGCGATGATCGCCGGCGGCGCCGTCCTGTTCGACGCCACGTTCACCTGGCCCGGGGCGTGGGCGCTGGTTCCCACCCTCGGCACGGCTCTGGTCCTCGTCTCCGGCTCCGTGCGCACCCAGTCACCGCAGCGCCTGCTGTCGTACAGACCTGCGGTCTGGGTCGGCTCACTGTCCTACTCCATCTACCTGTGGCACTGGCCGATCCTGATCGGCTTCGAGAACCTCTTCGGCGCCCCCACGACGGCTGAGGGTCTGATGCTGGTCGTGGCGACGTTGATCCCCGCATGGCTCTCGCTGAAGCTGCTGGAGGATCCGGTCCGCTTCTCGAGGTCCTTGGTCGCATCGACCCGTCGCACTCTCACCTTGGGGGCAGCACTGACCGTGGTCGGCGTGGTGGCCGGGCTCGTGCTGATGCTGGCCGTGCCCCGTGTCGACACCGACGCCCCAGCCTTGGGCGCGGCCGCCTTGACCGTCTCCGAGGACGGCACGCTGCGCGGCGTCGAGGACATCGACTCGGCCGCTGGGATCAGCCCCGCCCCGGCCGCGGCCACCAAGGACGTACCCGACGCCTACGACCGCGGATGCCAGGTCGATCACGAGGGCACGGCTCCGAAGCTGTGCGAGTACGGCGATCCGGAGGGCTCGCGCACCGTCGTCCTGGCCGGTGATTCCAAAGCCGTGCAGTGGATCAGCGCCCTCGACAGGATCGCGACCCGAAAGGGGTGGCGCCTGGTGACGATGACGAAGTCGTCATGCGGTCTCTACGATGCCGATCGCAGCGAGAACGGCGTTTTGTACCGTGAGTGCCGAGCGCACAACCGCGCTGTGGTCGACGAGCTGGCAACCCTCTCCCCCGACCTGCTCATCGTCTCCCAACGCCACGACACCGCTCGCGATCCACAGAGCGGGGAGAACACCCGCGAAGCGATGGTCCAGGGTCTGGTGAACGTCTGGCGGCCGCTGGTCGAGTCGGGCACCGAGGTTGTCGCCCTGCTCGACAACCCGACACCTGTCGGCCCTGACGATGCCTCCTTCGAGGTCTACGAGTGCGTCGCCGAGCACACCGGCGACCTCCGTGACTGCGGCTTCTCCCGCCAGGCCGCCATCGCCGACAGCGGCGCCGGCGCGCTGACCGACGCCGCAGCCGAGGTGCCCGGGGTCGGCATCGTCGACCTGACCGACGCCCTGTGCAACGACACCACGTGTCCGCCGGTCATCGGCAACACCCTCGTCTACCGCCAGGGCTCCCACCTGACCGACACCTACGTCCGCTCGCTCACCGAGATCCTCGAGCAACGGCTCACCAGCCAGCTCGGCTGGTGAGCCGCGATCATGACGCGGTAGCTCGAACGCCGATACCTCTCGAAGCGAGAGTCGCGGCGAACTGATCGGCCATGTCGGCCGGAAGCAGCCTGGATGCCGTCGCTCGCGCCGCTGCCCGGGCCTCCTCGGCGGCGTCCTCGTCCTCGATCAGTTCTCGTACGGCGCGTTCCAACGTGGATCTCAGCGACGCGTCGTCCTGAGGGTCGAAGAGTCGCACGTGGGAGACCTCCGCACTGCTGATCGCACCTGTCCGGGGAGCGACCACGGGAAGATCGAACGTCTGTGCCAGCAGAAAGGCGCCCGAGTTGAGCACCTGGTGGTACGGCAGGACAGCTAGGTCAGCGGCTCGCATCCAGACCTGGAGTTGGTCGTCGGGGACGAAGTCGAACCTGCTGATGATCTGCGAGGAGTCCTTACAGCGGGCTCTGAGCTTTTCGACGCCGGGCAGGCGGCCGGGCTTCCCCGCGATCAGCAGACGAAGGGACGGATCGCTCGCGGCCATCTGTTCGAAGATGTCGACCAGACGCGAAAGGCCCTTGTACGGCCGAATGCCGCCGAGGGCGACCAAGACCTTCTCGTGCGGCGTGATCCCAAGCCGCCTGCGGGCTTCCGATCGACCGATCCAGTCGGGGTACTGGCCGAGGTAGCTGGAGTGCTCGATGACAGCGACCTTGCCGGGGTCGACCGTGAAGAGACCGTCGGCTGCTTCCAACGTCTCCTCAGCCAGCACATGGATCAGATCGGCATGCTCGCTGAGCAGCTCGGCGATGGCCAGCTCCGCAGATCGATACTTGCCGTCGTGCGGGAGGAGGTTGTGGATCGTCCAGATCAGGGTTCCACCAGCTGCCTTGAAGGCCAGCAAGGCGTCGGTGAACTTCTGCAGCACAAGCTCGGCCGCATAAGGGCCTTGTGCCCATTGCAAGATGGGCGCCGTCCAGTGCACATGGACCGTTCCTGGGACCGTTGCCTCTGCGCGCGTGCGCAGGTGTGAGACGAGGTCCCGAACCGGCAGCGAAAAGGCATCAACCGATGCCAGGCTGCCGTAGAGCATGTCCTGGTACGGGTTGGTCGACCGGTAGTCGGGGAACAGATGGATCGCATGCCGCGCGACGCCCCGCAGCACACCGTCAACGCGCTTCGCGTCGAGCAGCTTCTCCAGGGAAGCCGCCCTGGCGTGCCACGAGTGCTGCTCGTGGACCTGGCGACGCAGGTGCGCGGCAGCCGCGGCGAGCGCCGTCGGATCTGCTCGCAGATCTGCGAGCAGCGCGGCGAGCTCCTCCGCATCCCGGTACACGGGAACCCCATCGATGCCGGCTTTCGTCGCTCCGAGGGCGCCGTTGGAGACGACAAGCGCCCCACAGGCTGCGGCCTCGAACAAGCGGCTGTTGGCCGTGCCGTACCCGATCGTGCTGGGTTCCATGTCGTCGATCACGATTCCGGCCCGCTGGTATGCCGCCGGAATGGCGAAGTACGAGATCGAACCCTGGTGCCAGCGTTTGAGTTCGTCGGGCGCGTTCTTGGCCATGCCGAACATCACCACGTCCGCGTCGTCCGGCAGACCCATGAGTGCGCGGTGGACGTCCCGGACCGAACCCCAGAAGTTCGCCGTCGTCACCGCAGCAGAGGTGCGAGCCGACTCGTCATCAGGTGGGCAGAAGAGGTCGACGTCCACGCCGATAGGCAGTACGCCTTCCGCGTGCGGGGCCGCCCGTCGCAGCCGGTTCAGCGCGAGGTCGGACGAAGCGATCACCTGGTCATAGGCTGCAAGGTGGTCGCCGGACGCCCACGTCTCGGTCTTGTTGCGAACCCACGCCACCTTCCAAGCATCCTTCGCCAGCGAGGGGTCGAAGGTCGGCAGAAGCCCGACGACGATGTCGCTCGGCTCCATGCAATGCCACCGATCACGGGGGACGATCCGCACGCCGAAGCCGCGATCGATCATCGCCAGAGCAAGGCCCACGGCCACGAAGAGGTCACCGCGGCCCTCGTCCAGATCGTCGGTGTACACGCAGAACGTGATGGTCTCGCGGCGCCCATCCGCGAACACGCCGTCGATGACCTGCTGATAGATCGCGCGACGCTGCAGGTTCTCCGGCAGCTCTGTCATGACAGATGCCGCACCCGCGAGCTCAGTCATGCCCACCACCTGCCTTGGCACGCCGCACGACCTTCACTACCTTCGCCGCAGCACGGACTCCACGGGAGTTCTCGAAGGTGTCGCGGAGTCGCTCCAGCTCTTCGTCCTGCCTCGCGATGCGCAGACGCAGGCGCTTGATCGTCTCTCGTGCCTGGCGAAGCGAGTCTCGCGCCTCCTGCCTCTCGCGCTTGACCTTCTGAAGCACCTCTTTCAGATCACGTGCCCGCCCTTGCACCCGCGACATCTCCGCGGCACCCCGCTTGAGATCGGCACGCGTCGCCTGGCGCTCGTCCTGCAGGATCGCGCGCAGGCGATCCAGTTCCTTCCGTAGGCGCTCGTTCTCGGCTCTCAGGGCTTGGTGGTCCGCACTCGTTCCGGGTGCCGCGGCCTCTGCCGCTGCCAGCTGCCGGCTCCATGCCTCACGCTCTTCGCGCCAGGCTCTGCGTTCCTCAGCAAACCGATTCCGCTCAGCGGCGATCCTGTTCGCGGCGTTGTCAGGGCGCGCCAGCACGACGAACTGGTAGGTCTCGGACTCCGGATTCCGTGCGGACAGCTCTCTCCGGACCGGCTCGGAGATCGTCATCGCGTGTACTGCACTACCCGTCTGTTCAAGGCTGCGGCGGGTCCGCTCGACCCGGTCGACGACGAACCCAGCGGCTTCGAGCAACGTCGTGAGGTTGTGAAGGGTGAACCACCGCACGTGAGTCTCGTCGAGGATGCCGGTCTTGGTGTAGTCGAACTCACCCACCAACAGCTCGGACACGACCGAGACATGGGACGCGTTCGGCACCGACACGACGAGGAGACCATCCTCCCGCAGCAGAACCTTGTCGCGTATCGCGGCGAGGATCGTCAGAGGCTGGCGCAGATGCTCGAGGACGTCGGCCAGGATGATCACGTCGAAGCTCTGGCCGACGAGCTCATCGGCCCAGGATCCGCTCTCGAGATCGGCATGAATCGCCCGCAGGCCGGTGCCGTCGAGCGAGGCCAGGGCGTCCTCGTCGTTGTCGAGGCAGGTGGCCTCTCGGCCCTGGCTCACGAGGTACCTCGACACAATCGCTGGCCCGGCGCCGATGTCGAGTACGTCCTTGCCGCCGAGCATGGCGAATCGTGCGATGCTCGCCGCGGTGTTGTTCTGCGCCTCGGGATCGAACTCGTAGTCGTACTTCAGGTTGTTCATCTCCGTCACGCTCTCTGCATCTCGAAGTCGGTCACTTCCGGACGCTCGCCGACGACACGGCTACGTCCGTCGGCCTTGGCCATGGCCACGATCTCGTCGAAGCCGGCCAACAGCTCCGGCGCACGGACACGTACGCGCTCACGCCAAGGCGACAGGAACTTCTCGTCCAGGTGCTTGAGTGCCAGCTCCCCGTCGATCCCGAGGCAGTCCTCCGCGAAGAGGAACCTGTTCCTTGTCATGTAGTAGAGGTAGTACGGCTGAGGAAGCGTTCCGCTAGATCGTTTGTGGTGCACCATGGTCGCCGTTCCGTCGACCATCGTGCGCCACCCTGCTCGCTGGGCACGGATGCACCAGTCCGTCTCCTCGTAATAGAGGAAGTAGTGCTCCGGAATGGTGCCGATGTCTTCGATGAGCGCCCTCCGTACGAGCATGGAGGCTCCCGTGACGTAGTCGACGTCCCGCGACTCTTCCTTCACGTCCTTCGACCTGCGCCCGAGGTTGCGGTGGCTGGTCACTCCCAGCTCGCGATCGACGATGCCGCCGTCGAACCAGATCTTTCCAGGCGGATCGGAGAACTCGAGTCGCGGGCCGACGATCCCGCAGTCCGGCACTCGGTCGAGGTGGGCTTTCAGCTTCGGGAGGGTGTCAGGCGCGACGACCGTGTCAGGGTTGAGGATCCAGATCAGGTCGACCCCGCGATCGAGCAAAAGGTCGATCGCCAGGTTGTTACCAGCGGCGTAGCCGAGATTCCCGCCTGACGCGATGGTCTGGCCGCGTCCGCCGACGGCCTCTCGAAGTCGCACCGTCTCGTCGTTCTCAGCGGCGTTGTCGACCACGATGAGGTCCAGGTCGAGGTCACCCGACAGGCTCAGGGAATCCACACACGCGATGGTGTCTTGGACACTTTTGTAGTTCAGCACCACGACCCCCGTGCGAGGCCTATACATCCGCAGCTCCCCGAAGAGCGGTTGCGACCGCGGCAGGCCGGCGCCGGTGATGCGGCATCGCCTCTACGGCGTCGCCGTCGTCAGTCAGATCATGGGTAGAAGCGTGCGGAGAAGGCCCGCGACGGGGTTCGTGCTGTGACGTCATCGATTCTTACTTCGGCGTGAACAGGTGGGGGACGAGGCCGAGTCCTCCGACGAACGATGTCTCTGCCCGAGATGGTCAAGCCGAATGCCGGAACCGAACGTCGGCAAAGACTACCCCGAACACCCGTCCGCGCCGGAATTTTTCCCTTAAATGCCGAACCCGACCCTGCAACTGCAGAGCCGGGTTCACCCTGAGCGAGAAATGGCTCTCGCCCGTGGTGTTGCAGAGTGCCCGCAGGTCAGGCGGGCTGCATCTCCTGCATCGAGGTGTCGAGGTCCGCGGTGTGTGCCGCGACCAGAGCGTCGTTCTCCGTCTTCAGAGAAAGAACGAGATCCTCGAGCTCACGCACACGCGCACGAAGCCGAGCATTCTCGGCCGTGAGGTGGGCGGGAGTCCGCAGGTCGCTGCTCATGTAACCGATCAGCGCCTTCGCCATGAATACGTTTCCTTCGTTGGAATCACTAGAAGTTCCCGCGATACCGGGCCGTCTACAAGAGTGACACCGTTATCGACAAGCGTCAACGTCGCGCGTCCAAAGCTGGGACCTCCGACCATGCGATGCCCGGATTTGCAGCGAAACTTGAGTGCGTCGCGCTCAACTTCATCCCGGGATCAACCGCGACGACGGCGCTCACGCAGCTGCATGAGCTCCTTCTTCTCCTTGCTGGTCAGCGAGTCGGCGCCCTGGGCGTGGATCTTGTCGAGGAGCTCGTCCATCCGCTGCTCGTCCTTCGAGACGGTCGAGGACTCCCACGGGCCGGTGACCACCGTCGGGCCGGACTTGCGCTTCTTCGCCTTGGCGGGCTTGGCCGCCTTGGGCTGTCCGGAGCCGGCGACCTGCGGGATCCAGGCGAACCGGTCGAGCAGGCCGAACTGGCGCGCGACGAACGCGTTGACGGCGAGGCCGACGACGAAGACGAGCAGCATCACCCAGCTGCGGTAGCCGAGGTACTGGATCAGCTGGATGCCGACCAGGATCACACCGAAGAGCCAGGCCGGGATGTTGAACATGAACATCCGGTCGGGCCACTGCGCGATCCACAGCAGCACCACCATCATCTCCAGCATGCCGAGACCGGCGAGGAGGTAGCTGGGGTCGAGCACCGAGCCGAAGAAGACCGTCAGCACCGAGAGCACTGCGGTGAACGCCACCAGCAGCCAGGCGAACCGGACCCGACCGAGCTCGTTGCGCTCGAGGTCGGAGCCGAAGTACCAGAAGAAGAAGATCGCCAGTACGTCGAAGATGCTGAACTGCGGATAGGCGAACGGCCAGGTCATCAGCGTCCACAGCTTGAGCTCAGCGAGGTTGGGCTGGATCAGCGCCAGTCCACCGAGCACACCTTCGCCGCCCAACGCGGCGAAGAGCACCAAGCCGACGATGCTCGCGAAGACCACGAGCCACGTTGTGGTCACCCCCAAAGAACCGATGTGGAACCAAGGCTCGTGGGGGTAACGACCGCCTGGGGTCAACCGGAAACGTTCTCGCACGGGGCCGAGCCTATCCACGCATTGGTTGCCACGTCAGCAGGGCACTCCCACCGAGTTCTCGATCGCACGCAGTTCGGCGGGCAACGTCGCATCCTCACGCCACGGATGCTGCCGGAACGCCCGGCTCGCGCCATACCTGTCGATCATCGCGACCAGCGCGGCGAGGTCCTCGGCCCGGTCCTGCGCGACCAGCCACCCCATCAGCCGCTGAGCAGGCGGAACGGTCGTGGACTCGAACGGCACGCCGGCCTCGTACCAGAACTCCAGGACCGCGCCGCGCAGCAGCTCCCAGTAACGGCCCGGCTCCTCGGTGTCGGGGTGGACCGCCGCACGGAAGTGCTCCCACATGTCGATCGGCAGGATCTCGGCGAGCAGCGTCTCGATGAGCCTCGCCGACCCGGCCGCACGGACCAGCTCGAGCGTCTGGCGCTTGGTGGTGATCCGCTCGACGAGGTTGGCGATCTGCGCACGCTTCTGGGTCGCCGAGGACCTGTCGGCGCGGACCTGCCAGTCGTAGACGATCTCGGTGAGGACATCGAAGGAGTCGGCGGCGAGGAAGACCTGGGTGAGCGCGACCTGGTCCTGGTAGCGGGTGCGCTCGGGGAAGGCGATCGCGTTCTTGGTCCAGAAGGTCCGCCGGAAGACCTTGTTCCACACGAAGATGTCGGCGAGCATCAGCGGCGCGTCCTCGATCCGGCACCGGAGCCGCTCCTCCGCGTGGTTGCGACGCATCAGCGGCGTCGTGAACCTCCGCTCCACCCCATTCTCGACGCTGACCCGCTCCGCAGCCCCCACCGCGAAGTCCGAGCCCGTACGCCGCAGCGACCGGATCATCGCCGACCACGCGTCCGGCGGAAGGATGTCGTCGGGGTCGACGAACGTCAGCAGCTCGCCGGTGGCCGCGTCGATCCCGGTGTGACGGGCCCGCGACACCCCCGAGTTCGGCTGGGTGATGAGGGTGACGCTTGGTTCCTCGGCGGCGATCCGCCGCAGGATCTGCGCCGAACCGTCGGTCGAGCCGTCGTCGACGACGATCACCTCGAGCCTCGAGATCTCGTCCCGCGGCTGGTCGAGGACGCTGCGCAGGCTCTTCTCGACGTACTCCGCGACGTTGTAGACCGGGACGACCACGCTGAGGGTAGGCCTGATGCGCAGCAGCCCTCGCACCCAGCGGGCACCTGTCACCGTCGAAGGTCCTTTCCGGCCGGTCCCATGCCGAAGGTGTCGCTGTCTCCGCGCAGGTGCATGAGGCCCAGATCCTGCTGGCGCTTCGTGGGCGCTTGATCGGATTCGGCGATTTTTTTTTTATCAAAATGTTGTCTTTGTAGTTATTTTTAAGTTTAGTTGTC
>NZ_JBHVKN010000025.1:0-15456 GCF_042798075.1 Nocardioides sp. NPDC057772 | reverse complement strand
GAGCCACCTGTTGTCCTTGTCGAGCTACTGACCCTCCCGAGGCTCGGCATGGTGGTTCACGCCTTGCCGGTGTGGGAGGCCCTGGATTTCATACCCGAGATCCGGGTGACCCCGTCGCCACCCGAATTGAACCGCCGGCCCGAGAACAGCGGTGCGTCGTCTGCCTTCAGGCAGGTGCAGGGACCCTGCACCCAGGACGAACGAATCGAAGGTTAACCCACCCGGATCCCGATTCCGCATCGAACCATGAGGAATCGTCGAAGTCACACGCGACCGCAGACATCCGGCGGCCGGTGCGAGCGTGAGCAATAGCCCCGCATGGACTATCCGGCCGTGATTCTCCGGACGCGAGGTGCCGGCTGGCACTTCGGACAGAAGTAGGAGGAGCGGTTCATGAAGGCGATGCGGCGCATCGGGGTCCCACACCGGTCGCAGGGCTCGCCCTCACGTCCGTACGCAGCCAGCGACCGCTCGAAGTAGCCCGACTCGCCGTTCACGTTAACGTAGAGCGCGTCGAAGGAGGTGCCGCCCTGGGCGAGGGCCTCGGTCATCACGTCGCGTACGTGGCCGAGCAGCTCGCGCACCTTGGGGGCGGTCAGGCGCTCTCCCGGCCGCTCGCCGTGAAGCTTCGCGCGCCACAGCGCCTCGTCGGCGTAGATGTTGCCGACGCCGCTGATCACCGTCTGGTTGAGCAGGATGCGCTTGATGCCGCTGGCCGATCGCCGGACCCGCCGGACGACCGCCTCGGCGTCGAACGCGGCCTCGAGCGGGTCGGGGGCGATGTGGGCGATCTCGGGCGGGAGCTCGGCTCCACCGGGACTGATCGAGAGGCCGCCGAACATGCGCTGGTCGACGAAGCGGAGCTCGCGTCCCTCGGCGGCGCCGTCGAGCCGGATGCGGACGCGCAGGTGCCTCTCGTCGGGCGAGGCCGGAGGCTGGACGAGCATCTGGCCGCTCATGCCCAGATGGGCCATCAGGGCGTCGCCAGAATCGAGCGGCAGCCACAGGTACTTGCCGCGACGGCGGGCGCCGGTGAGGACGCGGCCCTTCAGCTCGTCGGCGAAGGCCGAGGCGCCGGCGAGGTGGCGGCGTACGGGCCTGGGGTGCAGGACCTCGACGGAGACGATCCTCGCGCCGAGTACGTGGCGCTCGAGGCCGGCGCGTACGACCTCGACCTCGGGGAGCTCAGGCATCTAGGCAGACGAGGAGGAGGTGGAGGTGGAGGCCTGGATCTCGCCGTAGGCGGTCTCCGCGGCGGCCTGCTCGGCCTCCTTCTTGGAGCGGCCGACGCCGTTGCCGTAGAGCTGATCGCCGACCCGGACCTTCGCGGTGAAGGTCTTCATGTGGTCGGGGCCCTCGTCGGTGATGACGTATTCGGGCACGCCGAGAGCCCGCTCGGCGGCGAGCTCCTGCAAGGAGGTCTTCCAGTCGAGACCGGCTCCGAGGTCGGAGGCCTTCTCGATGAGCGGGTCGAAGAGTCGGTGGACGAGGACGGTGGAGACCTCGATGCCACCGGAGAGGTGGACCGCTCCGATCACCGCCTCGACGGTGTCGGAGACGATCGACGCCTTCTCGCGCCCACCCGTGGCCTCCTCGCCGCGGCCCAGCTTGATGTGCTGGCCGAGGCCGATGGCCTGACCCACCTCGGCCAGGGCGCGGGCGTTCACAACCGCCGCCCGCAGCTTGGCCAACTTGCCCTCGGGCAGGTCGGGGTGGGTGCGATAGAGGGTCTCGGTGACCACGACGCCGAGCACCGAGTCGCCCAGGAACTCCAGGCGCTCGTTGGTGGGTAGGCCACCGTTCTCGTAGGCGTAGGACCGGTGAGTCAGCGAACGCTCAAGCAGCTCGGGGTCCAGAATCGGATCCCCGAGCGCTTTGCGTAGCTCGGCGTAGTTGGTCAGGAGACTAACCGCGTGTCAGATCAGAGGACCTGGCGACGCTCGGCGCGAGCGCCGTACTGGCCGCACTCGCCACACGCACGGTGCGGGATGTGCTTGGCACCGCAGGCGGGGTTCGCGCACGTCACCAGGGTCGGCGCAACGGCCTTCCAGGCCGAGCGGCGGTGGCGGGTGTTGCTGCGCGACATCTTCCGCTTCGGAACAGCCACTGTTATCTCCTCATAATTCGACCGGCCGGATCTCGACCGGCTACTGAAGCCTGTTGTGCTGGGTGATCTTAGTTGCTGGAGTCGTCTTTCAACGAAGCCAGCCCCGCCCAGCGCGGGTCGATCTGCTCACCGTGGTTGTGCCCGGGCTCGTCCGCGAGCCGCGCCCCGCACTCGGGGCACAGTCCGGGACAGTCGTCCTGGCACATCGGCTGGAACGGCAGCGCGAGCACCACCGCATCCCTGAGCACCGGCTCGAGGTCGATCAGGTCGCCCTCGGTCCGGCTGGTCTCGTCGTCCTCGCCCTCCGGGCCGGTGTCCTGGCCGTCACGAGAGTCGTCGTAGACGTACAACTCCTGGATGTCGACCTCGACGTCGTCGTCGATCGGCTCCAGGCACCGCACGCACTCGCCCTCGAGGCCGGCGAACGCCGTCCCCGTGACCAGCACACCCTCCATGACCGCCTCGAGCCGCAGGTCGAGCTCGACCGGCGATCCCTCGGGGACGGAGAGGACTTCGATACCAAGATCTGCCGGTGCCGGCACCGTCAGCTCGACGTGACGCTCGGACCCCGGGCGGCGGCCGAGCTCGCGAGTATCGAGCACGAGCGGCGCTCTCGGGTCCAGGCTGGTCACGTTTCACTTCCGGATGAGGGCACGACAGATCGAAGAGATCTTAACGGGACCGGGCGACGGCGACCAAAAGGACGGTCGTCACGCCGGCCACGCAGGCGACCCCCGCGACACCCGCCGCGACCCAGGCCGCGGTCTGGAACACAGGGGCCGTGGCCAGGTCGCCGCCGGAGGGGTTCGGCGGGGCGATGTGGGCCGCGAAGACCGCGTACGTCGCCGCCGCCCAGACGCCGACCGCCGGCCCTGTCATCCGCGGCGTGGCGGTGAGTCCGAGCGCGGTCAGCAGGCTGGTCACGATCGTGAGCGGGAGGAGATAGCGCCAGTACGCTCCCCCGCCCCCGGCCGCGTAGTTGAGCTGGATCGCGACGATCACGACGGTGAGTGCGAGCAGCAGCAGCGCCGTCGCGACCCGGACGGGCTCCCCCCGTTCCCTGGAGAAGGCGCGGAACCCGACGACCGCCCCGAGCACAAGCGGGACGATCATGAGGACGACGCCGACGACCACGCGCTCCTGGAGTGCCGGCGGGATCAGGAGCTGGTGCCAGATGTCGGGATCGGTGGCGACGTCGAGCACCGAGCGCACCTCCCGTTCGTGCAGCGGGCCGCCGGCCTTGCCGACGAGGTCGGTCTGCATGCCGGACCAGTTGCCGGTGGCCTGGAAGTTGCGGACGTAGAACCATGCGTTGGCGGCCACCGCGAGGAGCACGGCCAGGCCCAGCCGGAAGACACCCGCCCAGTCGCGGCGCGGGCCGGTGAACAGCCACACCAGGCCCAGCGTCGTCGCGCACAGCGCGATGAAGACGACGCCGGGGAGCCGGGTGCCGAGCGCGGCTGCGGCGTACAGACCGAAGAGCGCCACCCCGCGGGTCCGCGGGCCGTGACGGAGCAGCCAGACGGTCTGACCGACCAGGAGCGTGGCCCACAGGACGAACAGGTTGTCGTTGAAGACGACCCCGCCGAGCCTGGTCAGCGCCGGGCTGAGCGCGGTGACCAGGCCGGCCGCGACCGCCACCTCGGGGCGGCTCGGCACGATCTGGCGGGTCGTCCACATCACCGCGGCCACGACCAGGCAGGTGATCACGAGGACGATGCCGCGCGCGGCCATCCCGGCGGCGAGCAGGTGACCGGCGTCGGTGAGGGGTCCGACCACGGGGGCCAGCAGCAGGTAGAAGAGCGGCGGGTGCTGGCCGGTCCAGTCGAAGGGCAGCGTGTAGCCCCAGACCTGCGGCATCCGCATCGGGTCGCCGATCGCGATCAAGGTGCCGTGCCAGAGCTGGTAGGCGTGGTCGACGTGGGCCACCTCGTCCTTGGTGCCGTAGAGCGGCGAGGAGAGGGCGTAGCCGGCGCAGACGGCGGCACAGGTGACGAGGTTGGCGATCAGTCCGGCGGTCCAGAGCTGCCGTGCGGTGGGCACAAGGATCTCCCGAGCGTTTCGTTGGCGGCTTGCGAAGAGGACGTCCCCGGCTCACCGGCTCGGCGAGTGAGGAACGCCGCTACCAGCGCTACCACGACATCGGCCAGGACGGCGATCCCGCGAGCCAGCAGGGCGACCAGCAGCGCCAGCCCCGGCGAGAGCACGCCGGAGAGGGCGACCACCAGGACCGCCTCGCGCAGCCCGGCGCCGGCCGGGAGCCCGATCGCGGCCATCCCCAGGCTGAACCCGAGCGCGTAACCGCCGACGCTGGCCAGCAACGAGGGCAGCGGGTCACCCCCGAGGCCGATGACGACCACCCAGATCTGGAGACCGAGCAGAAGCCACACCACGCCCTGCAGCGCCAGCGCCTTGCCGATCCCCCGCCAGGTCGGCAGCACCTCGAGCGGCCCACGCCGCAGCAGCCGCAGCCCGGTGTCGACCACCTTCGCGAAGACCGGCGGGTGCAGTGCCACCAGGATCAGCGGCAGGAGCAGCACCGCCCACCAGTAGCGCGCGAACGTCTCCCGCCCGAGGAACGGCATCAGCAGCACCGACACCATCACGCCGGCGCCGACGGCGATCGCGAGCACGAGGACGCCCTGGGTCAGGGACGTACGCCGCGGCACCCGCTCCGCGCGGGCGAGCTCCATCTGCCCCACGATCGTCCAGACGGAGCCGGGCAGGTACTTCCCCAGCTGGCTGACGTAGAAGATCCTGGCGGCGGGCACCAGCGGCAGCGGCGAGCCGAGATCGGCCAGCACCACCCGCCACATCAGCAGCGCGACGCCCTGGGCGAGCACGGTCAGCGCGAAGGCGACGCCGAGAACCCACAGCGGCAGCTCCTCGAAGCCCCGCACGAGTGCGTCCCAGTTGCGGTGGACGGCGTACGCCGCCACCACGACGACGATCGCGACGACCACCGCCTTGAGCGGCACCACCTTCGTCCAGTCTCGGCCCACAGGTCCTCCCCGGCAGCACTTTTCGGGAGCCGACATCTCAGATGCGGGGTGTGCTGCTCGATCTTTCCTTGACCTCGACCCTAACGTTGAAGTGATGCACATCGTCGCCTTCGGCACCTACGACGTGACCTCCCATCCGCGGGTCGCGGTACTCATCGAGGGCCTACGCGCCTGTGGCGCCGAGGTCACCGAGGTCAACCGGCCGCTGGGTCTGGACACCGCGGCGCGGGTGGCGATCCTGCGACAACCGTGGCGGCTGCCGCTGCTGGTGCTGCGTCTGCTGATCTGCTGGAGCGGACTGGTCGCGGAGTCGCTGCGACGCCGCCGGCGTGGGCGTCCGGACGCCGTCCTGGTCGGCTATCTGGGCCACTTCGACGTGCACCTGGCCCGCCTCCTCCATCCCCGTTCGACCATCCTGCTCGACCACATGGTCTCGGCGGCGGGCGTCGCCACCAACCGCCGGCTGGCCGGCTCCGGCGGCCTCAAGCTGCGCCTGATGAAGGTGATCGACGCGATGGCGCTGACGCAGGCCGACGTGGTCATCGTGGACACGGTCGAGCAGCAACAGACCCTGCCCGAGGACGTACGTCTGCACTCGGTCGTGTGCCCGGTGGGCGCCACGAAGGAGTGGTTCGACGCGGGCGCCAAGGCGCTCGAGCGGCCGACCGAGGCGCCGTTGCAGGCGGTCTTCGTCGGCCTCTTCTCCCCGACCCACGGCACCCCGGTGATCGCCGACGCCCTCGACATCCTCGCCGACGACGAGCGGATCGAGGTGACGATGGTGGGCCAGGGTCAGCAGTACGAGGAGGCCCGGCGCCTCGCGGCCGCCAACCCGCGGGTCTCCTGGGTCGACTGGGTCGACGCCGAGGACCTGCCCGACTTCGTCGCCGGCTTCGACGTCAGCCTCGGCATCTTCGGCACCGTCCCGCAGGCGCGACGGGTGGTGCCCAACAAGGCCTTCCAGGGGGCGGCTGCCGGGGCGGTCGTCGTCACCTCCGACACCGAGCCCCAGCGGCGGATGCTGGAGCGCGCGGCCATGCTCGTCTCCCCCGGGAGCCCGGAGGAGCTCGCCTCGGCCCTGACCAAGCTCGCCGACGACCCCGACGAGGCCCAGCGGCTGCGCGAGGCGGCCTACGAGCAGGCCCGGGAGCACTACACCCCGCGGGCCGTCGCCTCTCCTCTTCTCGAATGTCTCACCTGACACCACGGCCCAGGAAACAGATGCCGATCACCGCCACCGACCGCCCGCTGCCCCCGCTCGCGCCTCGCGCCTGGCTGCGCTACGACGTCGTCAGCCGCATCATCGACCGGCTCGCCCCGACCACGGCGCTGGAGATCGGCTGCGGTCAGGGCGCCTTCGGTGCCCGCCTGGCCACGCGCGCCGACTACCTCGGCGTCGAGCCCGACGCGGACTCGTTCGCGGTGGCGTACGAGCGGATCACCGCGGTCGGCGGCACCGTGCTCAACGCGATGTCGTCGGAGCTGGAGACCGGGGTGACGTACGACCTGGTCTGTGCCTTCGAGGTGCTCGAGCACATCGAGGACGACAAGGGGGCACTGGCCGAGTGGGTCACCCACATCCGCCCGGGCGGCCAGATGGTGCTCTCGGTGCCGGCATTCCAGGAGCGGTTCGGCCCCATGGACCGGCACGCCGGGCACTTCCGACGCTACAGCCCCGCAGAGCTCACCGCCCGGCTGGAGGAGGCCGGTCTGGGCGAGATCGACATCACCGTCTACGGCTGGCCGCTCGGCTACGCCCTGGAGGCGGTCCGCAACCGGATCGACGCCCGGAAGCTGGAGAAGGTGGGCGACCTCACACCCGAGGAGCTGACCCGGGCGACCGGGCGCACGTTCCAGCCCAGCGGTCAGCTCAGGGGTGCCGCGATCGCCCTCGCGACCAGCCCGTTCATGGCCCTGCAGCGGCTGCGACCCGACACCGGCACCGGGCTGGTCGCCGTCGCGACCAAGCTCGACTGATCCGCCCGCCGCGGAAGACTTGACCGAACCACCGCGTGCGCTACCGGCGCTCGGTTCCGACTACTCATAGGTTTTCGGCTTGTGCCCTCCCCTGCTGTGACTGGATCCGATCGGTGGCGCTCGGGCGTCGTGCTGGCGCTTCTCGTCCTCTTCGTCGCGGTGACCTTCGGCCCCGCGCTCCTGGGTCACGGGATGCTGCTGGACACCGGATGGCTGCACGCGATGATGCCGTACGCCGCCGACGGCCCGATCCCGCAAGGGACGCTGTGGTGTCGTGGCGACACCTGGGACTACTACCTGCCCGGGGTCGAGAACATCGTCGAGGGCGTACGTCACGGCAACTGGCAGACCTGGGCGCCCTACGAGGTGGGTGGCGCGCCGCTGGCTTCGCTGCCGAACCACGCGGTGCTGAGCCCGGTCTCGTGGTCCTACTGGGTGATGCCGATGTGGCTGGCCCCGGCGTGGGTGAAGCTGACCGAGCTGGTCCTGGTGCTGGTCGGCATGGTGCTCTTCCTCGGCCGTCTCGGGGTGCGGCGCAGCATCGCCCTGGTCGCGGGCCTGGTCTTCTTCACCTCCGGGTTCATGATGATGTGGACCAACTGGCCGCACACCAAGGTCGCCTGCCTGGTCCCGCTGCTGCTGTGGGCGCTGGACCGCGCGGTCCACGAGCGCGGCGCGCGCGACGTCGCCGCGGTCGGCCTCGTCGTCGCCTCGATGCTCCTCGGCGGCTTCCCGGCGGTGACGATGTTCGCCCTGACCGTGGGCGCGGTCTACGTCGTCGTCCGGGCGCTCGCGCTCCGCGACGTCCGGCGCACGCTGGTCGCCGGCGGCATCGCCGCCGGTGGGGTCGGGCTCGGGGTGGGGCTCTCCGCCGTCCAGGTGCTGCCGTTCGCGCTCAACGTGGGTGCGATGGGGATCGACGAGCGGGTCCCCAACCAGGTCAAGCCCGCCAGTCTCGTGCTCACCACCGTCGCCCCCGACGTCTACGGCACCTGTGTGGACGGGCTCTGGGCGGGCGAGGACAACCCGATCGAGTCGATCGCGTTCGTCGGCGTCGCCGCGATGGTGCTGCTCCTGTGCGCCCTGGTCGTCAGGCTGCCCGGCGGTCGGCGCCCGTCGACGCCGGTGCTGCTCGCGGTCGTCCTGGCCGCGATCGTCTGGCTGCTGTGGATCGGCGGGCTGCCTCTCGAGCTGCTCCAGAAGCTGCCCGGCTACAGCTCCAACAGCTTCGGGCGGGCCAACTCGGTCTTCGGGTTCCTGTGCGCGGTCCTGGCCGGGATCGGGTTGGAGCGGCTGGTGCAACGGGCCGAGGAGGCGGGCCCGTCGCGCCGGGAGAGCCGGTCCTGGCGTCCGCGCCTGGTGGTGTCTCTGGTCGTGCTGCTGGCGCTCGTGGGCGTGGCTGCGTACTTCCTGTGGGCGGCGTACACCTACATCGACGGCGCCGAGCGGCCGATCCCCGACCTGGCCACGAAGCTGCGGGTGCCGGGGCTGCTGCTGGTGGTCTCGCTCCTCGCCGTGGCGGCGACGCTGCTGCTGCGGGGCCGGCTGCGGCTGCTGGGCCCGCTCGTGCTCGTACTGGCCGTGCTCGCGCAGAGCACGATGTTCGCGCGCGAGGTGCTGCCGCTGACCGACCGCGACGAGTTCTACCCGGTCACTCCGGCCCACGCGTTCATGAAGAAGCACCTCGGCGACGAGCGCTACGGCGCCTCCGGCTGGGAGCACTCCGGCGTCGCGGACCACTACCGGCTGCGTACGCCGACGGGGCATGAGTTCACCTCGCCGGAGTGGAAGTCGCTGATCGCCGCGGTCAGCCCGGACGCGCAGCTGTCGACGACCTACAGCGACTTCCCCTCCAACGTGCCCACGCCGGGGCGCCAGCCGGTGCTCGACCAGCTCGCGGTGCGCTACTGGGTGACCCAGCCCGTGGAGGTCATCGGCGCCGCCGAGCCCACGCCGGTGTCGCCCGCGCGGCGCCAGGCGCTGACCGTGATGCCCGGCCAGCAGGTGACCTGCCAGCTCCCGAAGGGTGACCTGCGCGGGATCGAGGTCACCGTGCCCGAGGGCCTCAAGCCGCGGGCGCAGCAGCCGACCGTGGTCCGGGTGAGCGTCGGCACCGGCACCGAGAAGGTCACCTCCGAACGGGCCATCGCCGTGAACCGGCCGCTCAAGCGCGGCGAGAGGCTGCGCGTCGCGGTGCCCGACCACCGCTTCCCCTCCGGCCCGGTGCCGGTCACCATCACCTTCTCCGGGAAGCGGAAGCCCGTCCACCTGGCCGGCCGCACCGACGGCTCGGCGGTCTGCGCCGCGGTCCGGCCCGAGAAGGGCGACGGCCTGCGGGTCGTGCACGCCTCGGCGGGCGCGGTCGTCTACGAGCGCGCGAGCGCGCTCCCCCGGATCCGCTGGGCCGGCACCAGCGAGGTCGTCGCCGACGGCGCGACGCGGGTGCAGCGGCTGACCGAGGGCGTCGCGCCCGGCACGGTCCTGCTCGACGACGACTCGACACCCGCCGCGTCCGGCTCGACCGCCCGAGTCGACGTACGCCGCGACGAGCCCGAGACGATCTCGGCGAAGGTCACCGCCGACGGGGCCGGCTACCTGGTCGTCGCCGACTCGATCGCCCGCCCGGGCTGGACCGCCACCGTCGACGGCCGCCCCGCGGACCTGGTCGCCGGCAACCACGCCTTCGCCGCCGTGCCCGTCCCCGACGGAACCCACACGGTCACGCTGGCCTACGAGGCTCCGGGGCTGCGTACGGGTGCGGTGGTCTCGCTCCTCGGAGCGCTGGTGACGCTGGGTCTGCTGGTCGTGCCCAGGCTGGTCGAGCGGCGCCGCAGCAGACGCCGTATGACCCCGTCCTGAACGCCAGGTTTCCTTAGCACATACGCCGGATGACACCCGCGAGGGGGCGTGGGGCCGCGGAATCCACGCGGTAATGTGGCGGGTCAGAAGCTGCTCGCTCATCCCCGAATGCTGTGTTCGGTCCCACTACTTGCCCTGAGGTCCCTGTGAAGCTTGTCGTACAAGTCCCCTGCCTCAACGAGGAGGAGACGCTCCCGTCCGTGCTGGAGTCGATCCCGAAGCAGATCCCCGGAATCGACGAGATCGTCATCCTGATCGTCGACGACGGGTGCACCGACCGGACGGTCGAGGTGGCCAAGGAGCACGGGGTTCGCGAGTTCGTGCACCACTCCCGCAACCAGGGTCTGGGCCGCTCGTTCCACGACGGCGTGGTCCGCGCGCTCGAGCTGGGCGCCGACATCGTGGTCAACACCGACGGCGACAACCAGTACCCGCAGGAACGCATCGCCGACCTGGTCCAGCCGATCATCAACGGCCAGGCCGACATCGTCATCGGCGACCGCCAGGTCGACCAGATCGAGCACTTCTCCGGGCTGAAGAAGAAGCTGCAGAAGATCGGCTCCAAGGTGGTCAACATGGCCGCCGAGACCGACCTGCCCGACGCGGCGAGCGGCTTCCGCGCCTACTCGCGCGAGTCGCTGATGCTGCTCAACACCGTGACCCGCTTCTCCTACTGCATGGAGACGATCATCCAGGCGGGCAACAAGCGGATGAAGATCGCCTCGGTCCCGATCGTGACCAACGCCAAGACCCGTGAGTCGCGGCTGTTCAAGTCGATGCCCGAGCACATCATGAAGTCCGGCGCGGCGATCGTGCGCAGCTACATGATGTACAAGCCGTACGCCATCTTCGTCTGGCTCACCGCCTTCTTCTTCGTCCTCGGCGCGATCCCGTTCGTCCGCTACCTGGTGCTGTGGCTCAGCGGCGACAACGGCAACCACATCCAGTCGCTGCTGCTCGGCGGCGTGCTGATCAACCTCGCCTTCATGTCCGCGATGCTCGGCGTGATCTCCGACCTGATCCGCACCAACCGGGTGCTCATCGAGGACGACCTGGAGCACACCAAGAAGGCCCGCTTCGGCAAGTCCGGCACCGAGATGCTCCGCGACCAGACCTCGGTCGCCGAATTCGACCTGCCGCACACCAAGGCGCGCGCGACCGCCCAGTCCGGCGAGACGTGGACGACCAGCCTGTGACAGCGACCGACTCCGACCCGGTCTCCGCGACGGAGGCCGGGTCGTCGGCTACGCCCGGCCCCGCGAAGCCCAGTCTCGAGAAGCGGCTGCTCAAGATCGGCCTGGCCCTCGTGGTCGTGCTCGGCGGCGCCTACCTCGTCTGGCGCCAGCGCGCCGACCTGGCCACCGCCGTCCAGGAGCTGAGCGTCGGCCGCTTCGCGATCGCCGGGGTCCTGGCCGTCGTCGGCACCATGCTGATCGGCCAGATCTGGGTCGCCCTCCTGCACGGCATGGGGATCCGGCCGTCCCTGCGCGACTCCCACTCCGTCTTCTACGTCTCCCAGCTGGGCAAGTACCTGCCCGGATCGGTGTGGCCGGTCGTGGCGCAGATGCAGTTCGGGCTGCGCTGGGGCGTCGCCCGCCGGACGATGCTCGGCGCCAACATCCTGTTCATGGGCATCGTCGTCGCCAGCGGCATCGGTGTCGGCGCGCTCCTGCTCCCCTGGTCCTCCTCCGAGGGCCTCGGCCGCTACTGGTGGCTGCTGCTCCTGCTCGTGCCGCTGGCCGTGTGCCTGCACCCGCGGGTCGTCCCGGGCATGCTCGACTGGCTGTTCGCCCGGCTCGGCCGGGAACCCCTCGGCGTACGCCTCACCGCGCGGGGGCTCTTCTCCGCGATCGGCTGGGCGGTGCTCGCCTGGGTGGCCTTCGGCCTCCACCTGGCGGTGATGATGCAGTCCTACGCCTCGGTGGGGCTGCTCGAGGTCGCGGCCGCGACCGGCGGGATGGCCCTGGCCTGGGCCGCCGGGATCGCGTTCATCCCCGCGCCCGCCGGCGCCGGGATCCGCGAGGCGCTGCTCGCCCTCACCCTCGGGCCGATCGTCGGAGTGCCCGAGGCGCTCACCGTCGCGCTCGCCTCGCGCGTCCTCCTGCTCATCGCCGACGTGGTGCTGGCTGGCCTCGGAGCGGTGGCGGGGCGGCGTACGTCCTGACCGAAGGCTCCGACCGGGCCGCGAGGCACACCCCGACCACGCCGCACACCAGTCCCGCCGCGAGCACGAGCCCGGCGCCACGCGAGTCGGAGTTCGGAAGTCGGCCCGCGTAGGTCGCCGAGTCGGTGAACCACCTGAAGATCAAGAACGCATAGAAGCCCAGCGCCAGACTGGTCGCGGCCGCCATCAGACGGGCCCGCGACTCCCGCACGCCGACCGGGATCGTGTCGACGATCGCCATGATGCCGACGGCGAGCACCGTGGCCAGCAGCGGCATGAGCGGCATCAGGTAGCGGTCGTTCGGGTTCCCGCCCCCAGCGACGAAGCCGACCAGGTTCGCCAGGATCACCGCCGCGTGGGCCGTGAGCAGCAGCCACCCGGCCCCTGAGGTGGGCTGGTCCGGCGCTCCGGTGAGCCCCCGGCGGACGATCAGCACGAGAAGGCCGATCACCGCGACGACGGCGAGCACGTCCGCCGCCACGGCGTATCCCTCGGCCAGCAGCGGCGCCCACAGCCGCTCGTACCAGTCCAGCCAGAGCGAACCGTCCGTCAGCACCTGCCACCGGGTCCCGTTCGGCTCCCGGTCGAACTTCTCCAACAGGGCGTCGGTGGCGGTCGCGTCGCCGTAGAGCACGATGTTGCGTACGTAGAACCAGCCGGTGGCGATCGCCGGAACGCCGGTCGCGACAGCCGAGGCGGCCAGCGCGCGGACCACGCCACGACGGGAGCGGTCCGCCAGGAGGAGAGCCACCGCGATGGCCGCCCCGCACAGGATGACGGTCAGCACCCCTGGCGCCTTCGCTCCTGCGGCGGCGGCACCGGCCAGCGCGACGAGTGCCAGGCGCCTCGGCGACAGGCCGTGGTTCAGGATCCGGATCGTCGCCAGCAGGGTCAGCGACGATGCGGCGACCGCTACCCCGTCATTGGCGATGTGCCCACCCGCCGTCACCAGCACGGCGCAGGATGCGCTGATCCCGGTGGCCAGGAACGCCGTCGCCGCGCGCCGCGTGATCTCGAAGCCGATCAGGCCCACCAGCAGGACGCACAGCGCGGAGCCGACGGCGTTGATCATCCGCATCCCGACGATCATCACCTGGGGCGCCTCGAGCGCTCCGGCCGCGGCCACGAACGGCAGCGACATCAGGTAGTAGAGCGGCGGGTGGTTGGCGGTCCAGATGTGGCGATGCGGCTCGTCCACCATGGTCTCCAGGCCCTCCACGACCTGGGGATAGCGGCGGGCGTCCGTCGTCACCGGTGTGTCGATCGTCGGCAGCCGTCCCGAAGCCAGCTCCACCGCATAGCCGGCGTTCGGCCCCTCGTCCCGGGTCTGATACTGCAGCGACCGGGTCAGCGCGACGTAGCTGCTCAGGCTCAGCGCGAAGAACGCGACCAGAACCATCGCCGCGAGCAGCCGCTTCGGGAGACGTACGACGGCGCCGTCCTCGGGCGTGGAGCGGGGCATTCGCTACTTTCGGGTGGGCTTGGGCTCGGGTTGCGAGCCTATGACGACTGTGCGCGCCTTCGCTGCTTGGCTCGGCGTGTTCAACGGCAAACACCCGCCACACACGCAGCAACCTCAGCGAGTCGGAATGAGCTCCCCACCCCGAACACTCAGATCACGCCGCTCCACACTCCCCCGAGACTTGTGCGTCCAGATCGTCACAGTCGTCGCCTGCTTCTCGATCCTCACGATCGAGCAGGGGACGTAGTTGGCGTGGATGGCATCGGTGAGCCAGGGCTGCGGAGTGTGCAGCGGCATGGTCTCGATGATGACCGGGATCGAGCCGTCCTCGAGCTGAGGCACCAGCACGTCCTCGTACTGCGCGAAGTCGTAGTGGAACAGGTAGTACGGCGTCGGGTTGGTGATGCCGAGGGTGTCGTAGAGCTCGAGGTAGTTGGGCATCACCAGTGCCTCGCGGCTTCCGCCGCTGCAGCGCTCGACCTCCGGGCCGGCCCAGCGGGTGATCGCGTCGGTCACCTGGAACGACTTGGCGTCGCGGCGCATGTCGTTCAGGTGGTCGACGGAGGCGAGGGCGGGTACGCAGCCGAGCACCACCAGTGCGCCGGCAGAGACAGCCGCAGTCGCGCCTCGAAGGAACGTCGATCCGAGCACTGCACCGGCGACCGCCAAGGCCACGAGGAGCACGGCACCGGCCATGCTCTGCAGTCCGAAGCCGAGCCAGAGGGTGGCACCGGCCCAGAGCGCCCCGACCAGGGCGAGCATCCATGCGACAGGGCGTCTGGACAGGCTGGAGGTACGGGGGCCGGACTCCCACAGCTCGGCGACGGCGAGGACGACAGCGAGCAGGACGAGAGCGGAGACGGTGGTGGTGTGGGGGTTGTCGACGCGCCGGATCGGGACGACGACGAGGACCAGCCCGGCCAGCGCGATCAGCCGGGTGGAGTCGGAGATCCGCTGCCACACCAGCGGCACGAACGGCAGCAGCAGCGCGAACGGGTAGAGCGCGAGGATGAAGAACCGCCCGGACTCGGTCGGCAGGTCGAAGAAGTTCCACACGGCGTACTGCGAGCCCTCGTGGGTCTCGGTCTGGCCGAGGATCACCTGGCGGTTGAAGTCGGCAAAGGAGAGCCCCCACAGCACCTTGTACGCCGTCGCCTGAAGGACCAGCCCGAGCAGGAAGCCGCCGGCCAGCTGGAGGCAGTTGACGATCCGGGTGCGCCACGAGACCTCCCGGCGCGCGAAGAGCTCGAAGAGCCCCGAGGCGCCGGTGAGGAGCACGGCCAGCTCGACGTACTGCCAGAAGACCAGCGCCGGGAGCAGCACGCGCGCGGCGGCGGCCAGGCGAGGGCGCGACCCGAGCCACCCGGTCGGCAGCAGGACGAAGACCCACAGCAGGCAGATCGTGTACTTGATGTGCAGCGGCGTGGCCAGCAGGAGCACCCCGAGCGCGACCGCGATCATCACGGCCGGGTGCAGCCGCAACCGCAGCCCGATGGCGGCGGCGAGGACCGCGCCGAGTCCGGCACCCAGCAGGCGGCCCCAGAGGAAGTACCAGATCGTCGGGGAGCCCGAGGCCACCGCGTAGAGGACTGCGGAGACCCAGAAGGAGCCCGCGTTCCAGCCGTGCTCGAAGTCGACCAGCGGGATCGCGCCGTGGGCGGTCATCTTCGCCAGGTGATACTGCGCGCCGAAGTCCTGGGTCAGGAACGTGCCGTTCTGGGCGCCGACCGAGTAGGCCGACCAGAGCAGCGCCAGCACGCACACACCGGCGAACGTCGCCCACCTGACGGTCCCGACCGGCTCCGTGTGATCAGCTCTCAGGTCCTCAGGTGACGCCATGACGGCGACCCTATGAGAGCGGGCGCCCGGCGTGGATGATCCACGC
>NZ_JBHVKN010000024.1:0-42480 GCF_042798075.1 Nocardioides sp. NPDC057772 | reverse complement strand
CCCCTGCGGGCTCGACCAGCGGTCCCTTCAGACCGCGACCGGAATCAGGGCCGAGTCTGCCGACTCCGTGATGAGCCGGGCGTACGCATCGAAGAGCCGCTGCTCGGAGAGGCGCTGCCGGTTGCGGAAGATGCGCTCGAAGTGCTCCTCGCGCTGGGCGAAGGCGACCTTCCAGGTCTCGGCCATCTCGGTCGGGTCGAAGGACGCGACCAGGCGGGGGTCGCCGACCATCGCCGGAGCGTCGCCGACGGGCGTGGTCACCGGTACGGCGCCGCAGGCCATCCCCTCGAGCAGGCACAGCGGGGCGGCCTCGCCGAACGCCGAGGTGAGCGTGATCAGGTCGGCGGCGTTGTAGAGCGGTGCCATGTGGCTCTGGATCCCGAGGGCGTGCAGGTTGGTCTCCAGGGCCGCCCACGCGCCGAGCTCCTCGGTGACGAGCTGCGCGAAGGCCGGGTTGTCCGCGGTCATCCCCGCGCCGCACATGACGAGGTGGGCGTCGGGATGCTCCTGGACGAACCGTCGCGCGGCGCGGACGAAGAGCGGGATGTTCTTCATCTCGTCGAAGCGGGCCGCGATCATCACGACCGGCTCCTCACCCCTCACCCCGAGCTCGGCACGCTTGCTCGCGCGCAGGTCAGCGTCGGTGCGGAACTTGTGGAGGTCCACCCCGTTCGGGAAGACCGGCAGCCGCTCCAGCGGGATCCCGGTCGCCTCGTGGTAGGCCCGCTGGGTCGACTCCGCGCAGCACACCGCTGCGGTCAGCAGCCCGGCGCGGTCGAGGTCGATGAGCTCCTGTACGCCGGCGCCCTGGTGCTCCGGGTCGGAGCGGTGCAGGCACGTGATCAACGGCGTGCCCGAGGTGCCGACCTTGCCGAGCACCGTGAGCGGCTGCTCCTTGAGGGAGAGCACCACGTCGGCCTTCGCCACCGACTGCGCCACCCGCTTGAGCTGGCTCGCGGTGATCGGTCCCGTCGGCGTACGCCTCAACGCCCGGACCGGCACACCGGCCGAGGTCAGACGTCGGTAGGAGTTGTCCGAGGAGATCCGCTGGGCGGTGAACTCGCGTTGGACGCGGTCGCTGAGGCTCAGCACGCTGTGCCGCTGAGGCGTGGTGGCATCGAGCGCACGGACGACGGCGGTATGCAGGATCCGGGCGCCGCCGGCGAAGAAACCTTCGTACAGGGAGAGGACGGACGGGCCGTCCTCGAGGTATGCCACGTTAGACATGTCGACCTCACTAGTCCGCAGGGCAGCATCGCCCGAGCGTTGGAGTTGGTGGGGCTACGGCAGAGATATGCGGCTTTGCAGGTGATCGTCGCTGATCGAGCGTCAGCCAGCGGGCCCGTGTGAACGAGTTCAGGGCAACGTGGGTGCCTTCGGCACCCGGATGGACGCTAACGCCTCGGGATGAACATCCCAAGGCGTCGTCGGCTCGGGACGCGTGATTTCACTTGTTCGTCATCTTCACGCGCGCATCGTAGGGAGGGACGGAGGATTTATCGAAACCGTTGGGGATCCGGCATCGATTTACGCTATCCGATGTGGCGTGCGTCACGCTACGCGTTCACTGAGATTGTTCGGTGAACGGTTGGCGCGGGTCTCGGACGCGCTGGGAGATAGGGGCCCGCGGGTGGCCGGATCCCGCTACCTTCGAGAACCATGACGACCGAGGTGACGACGTACCGCTATGTCCGTTTCGCTCTGTGCTGTCTGCTCCTCGGCCTGGCGGTCTCGGTGGGTGCCGAGACGATCGTGAGTGGGGAGTGGCAGACCTCCATCTCGTCCTACTACTACACCCCGGCAGGCCCGGTCTTCACCGCCGTGCTGTGCGCGCTGGGGGTGTGCCTGGTGGTGCTGCGGGGCTACACCGACGCGGAGGACACCGCGCTCAACCTCGCCGGACTCTCGGCGCCGATGGTGGGCTTCGTGCCGACACCGGAGGTCGGGCAGCAGATCGACAAGGCAGCCATCGTCAACAACGCCTGGAGCTACCTGGCGGTGATGGCGATCGGCTGGGTGGTCGTGCTGATCTTCGGGCTCCGCAAGCGCGCCGCCGCCGGGGCCTGGCCCTCGCGCTGGGGGCTGATCGGTCTGGTCTCGGTCGCGGGCGCGTGGGTCGTCGGCGTCGGCTGGCTGCTCATCGACCAGGAGACCTTCGCGACCAAGGCGCACGGGCTCGCGGCCATCTTCACCTTCACGCCGTTCGCGCTGGCGGTCGTGCTCAACACCGACTGGGGTGTGCGGAAGATCGCGCAGGAGGCCGACAAGGCGCGTACGCGGCTGGACAAGACCTACTGGGCACTGGTCGTGGCGATGGTGGTGCTGCTGGCCGCCGGCATCGTGCTCGGCCTGATCGGCTGGCACCTCTGGCTGCTGGCGACCGAGGTCTCGCTGCTGGTGTGCTTCGCGATCTTCTGGGTCATCCAGAGCTTCGACCTGATGGACCCCGCGCGCGACGCCGCCACCACGCGTCCACGCACTCTGTCCTAAGGGTGGGGCTCAGCGGAAGTCGATGAGCAGGTCGTCGTCGCCGTCCTCGGGGTCGGTGACGACCCGGGGGAGCCGTACGGCGGTGTCGGTGCGCTTGGCCAGCGGCACCGTGGGCCGGTCGGTGTCGTCCACCTCGACGACCTCGTGCGCGCCGATGGTCGAGCCTGTCGACACCATCTGGGCGTGCGGAAGCACCTGCGCGTGCCAGGCGCGGCAGTTGTAGGGCAGCTGCATGCCGTCCATGCCGCGGCCGTAGCCGTCGTAGAACGCGAGCACCTCGCGCCGCTTCTGGTCCTGGGCCTCCGGCCGGAGGACCGCGACGTTGGAGCGCGACAGCACCAGGTCCTGGATCGTGTGGCGGTCGACGAGCTGCCAGTGCCGGAACGTCTTGGCCTCGGCCGCGGAGAACAGTCCGGAGTCGTCGAGGATCGTCGTCGGGTCGAAGGCGCTGTCGGGTTTGCCGATCAGCTTGCCGAGCTTGCGCACCCACGGGATCCGCTCGTCGCGCTCGTTCTGGATCACGGCGAGTCGTCCGTCCGTACGCAGCACCCGCCCGATCTCCGTCAGCGCCTTGGCGTGGTCGAACCAGTGGAACGCCTGGCCGACGACGACCACGTCGAAGAGGCTGTCGCCGGTCGGGATCTGCTCGGCGGTGCCGCTGGTGGCGCGAACGTCCGGGAGCTTCTCGGAGAGGATGTCGAGCATCGCGTCGTCCGGGTCGGTCGCGAAGACGTCGTGGCCCAGGCCGACGAGCACCTCGGTGAGCTTGCCGGTGCCGGCGCCGAGCTCGAGAACGCTCACCGGTTCCTCGCCGACCAGCCACGTCACCGCATCGACCGGGTAGGACGGGCGCCCGCGGTCATAGCTGTCCGCCACGCTTCCGAAGGAGCGTGCCGGGTCGGGGTTCGCTGGGTCCGTCATCGTGGCCAGGGTAACCCCCGCTTAGGCTTCATCGTGTGAAGGACGATCCGCTGGCCCGATTGGTGTCGCTCGAAGGCGTGGCCTCGGGCTTCGCCGCAGCTCGTGACGGCATCGACGTGATGCTGCGTGACCGGGGACTGCGGCGTACGTCTCCGGAGACGACCGCCGAGTCGCTGCTGCGCGGGGCGCACGCGTCGGCGGTGCTGGAGGGGTCCTCGTCGTCCCTGGGCGAGGTGCGGACCTCCGGCGGGGACGCGATCGCGCAGGACGCCGTGCGGCTCTCGACGGAGCTGCTCTCGCTGGTGCCGGTGGTGAAGCAGGCGCCGCTGCAGGCGTTCGCCCGGATCCACGCGCTGGCGGCCGGAGCGTCGTTGCAGGCGGAGGAGCTGGGGCGGCCACGCTCCTCGGCGGCAGCTGAGCGGTTGCGGCGTCTCTCCGACCTGCTGCTGTCGCCGACGTCGGCTCCGGCACTCGTCGTGGCGGCGTTCGTGCACGCCGATCTGGCGACCTCTGCGCCGTTTGCGTCCCACAACGGGCTGGTCGCGCGTGCCGCAGAGCGGCTCATCCTGGTCGCGCGCGGCGTGGACGAGAAGTCGCTGGTCGTGCCGGAGGCCGGCCATCTGGCGCTGCGCGCCGCCTACGAGTCCAACCTGCGGGGTTTCCGTGAGGGCGGCCAGGCGGGGGCGCACTCGTGGCTGCTCTATGCAGCCGAGGCGTACGCCGCCGGGGCGGAGGCCTCGCCGCTGCGCCTGGATGCGGCTGAGTAGCGGCGGAAAACCGATGGTGGCACCCGGTGGGTTGTGAACACCGGATGCCACCGCGGACACGAGGCCTTCTGGTTACCAAGCGTGCAAGGTCTGGTCACTGCGCCGGGATTTCTCCCCGGCTACAGCACCCCATCAGATGGGTGGATCGCCGCGTGGGTGCCTGGCTCTCGTGTACGTCTTGTTACACATCTGTTTCTACGCTGATTGCCAGGCAGATTCAAGGCTGGAATTTCTCCAGGATGAGGAGGATCATGGCGCGCCTGCACCGTCCCGGGATCTCGGGTGGAGTCAGGCGCCGAGACGACGGCGCTTCGTGCCGGCCCAGATGACGCCGCCCGCGATCGCCACGGCGCCGCCGACGGCCAGCGCGGCCAGCGTCGGGGTGGACGGGGTGAGCACGCGGCTGCGCAGCGCGACCGGCTTGTTGAAGACCAGGATGTCCCAGCCGCGCTCCTTGGCGACCTTGCGGAGGTCCTTGTCGGGATTGACCGCGAAGGCGTGACCGACCTCCTCCAGCATCGGGGTGTCGGTGATCGAGTCGGAGTAGGCGTACGACTGCTCGAGGTCGTAGCCGAAGCGCTCGGCCAGCTGCTGGACCGCGCGGGCCTTCTCCTCGCGGTAGGCGTAGAGCGCGATCTCGCCGGTGTAGCGACCGTCCTCGATCTCCATCTGGGTGGCGACGACGTGGTCGGCGCCGAGCATCGCGCCGATCGGCTCGACCAGCTCGGTGCCGGAGGCGGAGACGATGATGACGTCGTGGCCCTGGGCGTGGTGCTGCTCGATGAGCTGCACGGCCTCCTCGTAGACGAGCGGGTCGACCACGTTGTGGAGGGTGTCGGCGACGATCTCCTTGACGGTGGCCACGTCCCAGCCGGTGACCATCTCGGAGAGCGACTTGCGCATCTTCTCCATCTGGTCATGGTCGGCGCCGCCGACGACGTAGACGAACTGCGTGTAGGCCGAGCGGATCATGGCCGCGCGGGTGATCAGGCCGCCGGCCTGGAAGTGCTTGGAGAACGCCAGCGTGCTGGACCTCGCGATGATCGTCTTGTCGAGGTCGAAGAACGCAGCGATGCGTGTCATGCGCACATCGTAGACGGCCGTTGGGCGGGCCGATCACTCTCCACAGGGCGGGTTCGGGACGGGGTTATCCACAGGCGCCGGATTTGCGGGTGGAATCGTCCCTGCCTCGGCGGATCCTGCTGCCATGACCTCCGAACCTCTCGTCATCACCTCGGACTCGTTGCTGGCCGCTGAGGCGGCTCGTCTGGCCGCTGCCTCAGGCGTCACCGTCGAGGAGTGCACCGACGCCGCCGGCGCCCTGCGCCGTTGGCAGCGGCCACCCCTGATCCTCCTGGGGGCGGACCTCCTGGTGGAGATGGCGTCGTTGCGCCCACCCAGGAGAGACGGCGTCTACGTCGTGGGGTGGTGCTCCACCGGCGAGCCGTTGCTCCGGGCCGCCCTGGAGGTGGGCGCCGAGACGCTGCTGGAGCTGCCCTCGGCCGAGGCCGTCGTCGCCGGGCTGCTCGCCGACGTCAGCGACGGCGAGGGCGGCGACGGCATGGTCGTCGGCGTGCTGGCCGGGTCGGGCGGTGCCGGGGCGACGACGTACGCAGCCGCGCTGGCCAGCTTGGGAGCTGACCGTGGGCCGACGCTGCTGATCGACGCCGACCGACTCGGGCCCGGCGCGGGCCGGGTGCTCGGCCTCGACGAGATCCCCGGGGTGACCTGGGGCGATCTCGGTCAGACCGCCGGGCGGCTGGGAGCCCGGGCGCTGCGGGAGGCGGTGCCACACGTCGGGTCGCTCGGACTGCTGGGCTGGCCCAGCGGCGAGGTGACGTCGCCTCGGCCGGAGGTCGTGCGTGAGGTGATCGCCGCTGCTCGGCGTGGGCACGACCTGGTCGTGGTCGACCTGCCCCGCGAGTCTGATCCGGGGACGGGGGCGCTGCTGAGCGGATGCGACGTCGTCCTGGTGGTGGTGCGGGGCAACGTCACCGGCACCGCGTCCGCCGCGCGGCTGATCTCCCGGCTTCCGGAACGGGACCGGGTGCGGGTCGTCGTCCGCGGTCGCGCTGCCGAGCCGGAGGCGGTCGGGCGTGCGCTCGGCCTTCCGGTCATCGCCTCCATGGCCGACCAGCGCGGGCTCTCCGAGGCCATCGACCTGGGGCTCGGGCCGATCCGCTCCAAGCGGGCGCCGCTGGCTCGTGCGGCGGCGGAGGTGCTGGTGCGCTGCCGGCTTCGGAGCGGGGTGATGGCGGCATGATCGGCGTCATCGGGGCCGTCGGGGCCGTCGACATCGCGCCCCAGGTCGTCGACCTGGTCCGCGACCACCTGGCGCGTACGCCGGGAGAGCTCACCCCTCACCGGGTCCAGGAGGCGCTCCGCGCCGAGGGACGGATCGTCGGTGACGCGACCGTCCTCGGGGTCTACGAGATGTTGCGCCGCGATGTGGTGGGGGCCGGGCCGCTGGAGCCACTGCTGCGGTTGCCCGGCGTGACCGACGTGCTCGTCAACGGGCCCGACCAGGTCTTCATCGACCGTGGCTCCGGCCTCGAGCCCGCGCCGGTGGCCTTCCCCGACGACGACGCGGTCCGACGGCTCGCGCAGCGGCTCGCGGCCGGTGCGGGCCGCCGGTTGGACGACGCCTCTCCCTACGTCGATCTCCGGCTGGGCGACGGCAGCCGGTTTCACGCGGTGCTCGCGCCGCTGGCACGACCCGGCACGGTCATCTCGCTGCGGGTGCCGTCGGCGCGAGCGTTCACGCTCGACGAGCTCGAGGCCTCGGGGATGGTGGTGCCGTTCGTGGCGGATCTGCTGCGACGGCTGGTGCTCGCCCGTGCCGCCTTCCTCGTGTCCGGAGGCACCGGCACCGGCAAGACCACCCTGCTGGCGTCGCTGCTGTCGCTGGTGCCGCCCGAGGAGCGACTGGTGCTGGTGGAGGACGCCTCCGAGCTGCGCCCGGACCATCCGCACGTGGTCGGCCTCGAGGCACGCCCCGCCAACATCGAGGCCGCGGGCGCCGTCGAGCTCCACACGCTGGTCCGTCAGGCCCTGAGGATGCGGCCGGACCGGCTGGTCGTGGGAGAGGTGCGCGGTGCCGAGGTCGTCGACCTGCTGGCCGCGTTGAACACCGGCCACGAAGGGGGCTGCGGCACGCTCCACGCCAACTCCGCTGCCGACGTCCCGGCCCGGGTCGAGGCGTTGGCGCTCGCGGCCGGACTCGGCCGAGAGGCGGCGCACAGCCAGTTCGCCTCCGGGGTGGACGTGGTCCTGCATCTGCGGCGCCGTGACGGTCGCCGCGTGGTGACCGAGATCGCGGTCCCGTGCCGCGGCGCCGACGGGCTGGTCCGGATGGAGACCGCGTGCTCGGTGGCTGCCGACGCCGAGGTGGTGGACGGGCCGGCCTCGGGTCGGCTGGAAGCGCTGCTGGGTGGTGACCGGTGAGCGGGATGGTGCTCGGTCTGATCGCCTGCCTGGCCGGTGCCGCGGCGGCGCTGATGGTCCGCCCACGGGCTGTGGTCGGGTCTCGGACGCGTGCGTGGCGGTTGCCGCGGTGGTCGTTCGTGCTGGTCGTCCTCATTCCCATCGTCTTCCCGGGCAGGGCGGTCGTCGCGGCTGTCCTGCTCGGGATCGCCACCTTCGGCGGGGTCGCACTGTGGCGGCGCCGCCGAGCACGGATCGAGGCGGGACGTACGGCTGACCGCGTGGTCGAGGCCTGCGAGCAGATGGCCGCCGAGCTGGCCGCCGGGCATCCACCGGGGCCGGCGCTGTCGCAGCTCGCCATGGAGTGGCCGGTGATCGAGCCGGTCGCGGAGGCGCAGCGGATGGGCTCCGACGTCCCCGCGGCCTGGCGGAAGGTCGCCGAGGTACCGGGGGCGGGTTCGCTCCGTGTGGTCGCCGCGGCCTGGCAGATCGCCCATCAGACCGGGAGTGGTCTCGCCGATGCGCTCGACCGGGTCGCGCTCGACCTGCGGGCCGCCGCTGCCACCCAGCGCGTGGTCGACGGTGAGCTCGGGTCCGCCCGCTCCACAGCCCGGTTGATCGCGGGGCTGCCAGTGGCCGCGCTGGCGATGGGCAGCGGGGTCGGCGGCGACCCGTTGGCGTTCCTCTTCGGGTCGCCGGTGGGCCTGGCCTGCCTCGGGTTCGGACTGCTCCTCGGCTGGCTCGGACTGTGGTGGATCGAGGGCATCGCGCGTGGGGTCGAGGCGAGATGAGCACCTGGCTCGTGGCGGTCGCGCTCGGGCTGGCGGCGGCGTTGCTGCCGGCGCCGACCTCGCCCCTTCCCGCACGCGTCGCGGTTCTCGAGGACCGGGGCGATCCCGGCGGCTGGATGATGCGTTGGCGGCCGTTGCTGGCGCTGCTCGCCGCCGGCGCCCTCTACACCTTCGTCGGTGGCACCATGGGCGCCGTGCTCGCCGCCCCCGCCGGCGTCGTCTGCTGGGTCGTCATCGGCCGGGTCGAACCCGCGCAGATCCGGCGCGAGCGCGAGGCGGCCAAAGCCGACCTTCCCGCGCTGGTTCGCCTCCTCTCCGCCGCGCTGTCCTCCGGTGCGGCGCCTGCGGAGGCACTGGTGGCGGTCGCGGCCGCTCTGCCCGGACCAGCAGCCGACCGGCTGCTGCCGGCAGCCTCCCGGCTCCACCTGGGAGCCGACCCGGAGAAGACCTGGCGCACCCTGGTGGACGATCCCGCGCTGGCACCGCTGGGCCGAGCGCTGGCCCGGGCTCAGGCCACCGGTGCCCCGGTCGCCACGACTGTCGAGCGGCTCGCCGACGACCTCACCAGGAACGCCCGCGCCGAGGTCGAGGACCGTGCTCGCGCGGTGGGCGTCAAGGCTGCCGTACCGCTCGGCATCTGTCTCCTCCCCGCCTTCCTGCTGCTGGGCGTCGTCCCGGTCGTCGGCGGGCTTCTCTCCAACCTCGGCATCTGACCCCACCGCCGAGGCGTCACCCACGTCGGCCGAGGCGTCACCGGCGTCGGCCGAGCTGGCATCCGAGTGCCGGCTCGACCGACGTACGTGGCGTCTCGGCGCTCTTGTTTTCCCTGATCACCGGGCCGATTGCCATCCACAGGGCGCGTTCGGGAGCGGGTTGTCCACAGCCGGCCACAAGGCGGTCGCGAATGTCGGTGGAGCAGGTCATCGTCGTCCGTGAACGGCCGTACGGACGGCCATCGATCAGAGGAGACCAACCATGGCCAAGGCACATCTTCGTAAGAACGAGAAGGGGATCACGACGGCTGAATACGCCGTCGGCACGGCGGCCGGCGCAGGGCTTGCCGGACTGCTCTACAAGCTGCTCACCGGTGGTTTCGGCAACGACCTGCTCAACCGGCTGTTCCAGCACGTGCTCAGCCTCCTGGGGATCTGAGCCGTGGTCCGTGGGCAGCGCAACGAGCGGGGCGCCGCCACTGCAGAGCTGGTGATGGTCATCCCGCTCCTGGTGGCCGTGACCATCGGGCTGGTCTGGTTGCTGTCGGTGGGAGCGGCGCAGATCCAGGTGGTCGACGCGGCCCGGGAGACCGCGCGGGCAGTCGCTCGAGGAGACGACAGCGGCTCCGCTGCGGCCCGCGGACGTCGGGTCGGACCCGCGGGCACCCGGGTCAGCGTCAGCGCCGGCGCCGAGGAGGTCGTCGCCTCGGCGCAGGCCCGGGTGACCGGGCCCGGCGGGATCTTCCGCTGGATGCCGGGCGTGACCGTGCGTGGCGAGGCCGTCGCCGCGACCGAGTCGACATCGGGGGAGCGGTGAGCGTGATCCGAGCAGGGCACGACGAACGCGGGTCGGCGGTGCCGTTCACGGTCGGCGCGATCGGCCTGCTGCTCTTCCTCGGCGCGGCGCTGGGTGTGGTGGGCGCGGTCTTCGTGGCCCACCACACGGCGCAGTCCGCAGCCGACCTGGCGGCGTTGGCTGCGGCCGATGCGCTTCAGGTCTCCGAAGACCCGTGCGTGGCGGCAGCGGCCATCGCCGATCGCAACGGCGCCACGTTGGAGTCGTGCGAGGTCGCGGGTGAGGACGTCACCGTCATGGTGCGGGTCGAGGGGCCGCGCTGGCTCGGTCAGCCAGGAGATCCGGTGGCCCGGGCGAGGGCCGGACCGACCGGGGCTCCGCCGTAGAAGGCCGGATCAGGCCTGGCTCTCGTCCTTCGACTCAGGCGTGACGTCCTGCAGCGACTTGGCGAGCTTCCGCATCTCGCGCTTCTCCTTCATGTTCTTCGCCTGGAGCTTGCCGCCCCACTTGATGAGCCAGAGGCCGAAGAGGAGGAGCACGCCGGCGATGAGGCCGATCACGAAGATCGTGGTCGCGCCGACCGGAAGACCGAGCAGAGTGGCGGTCGGATCCTCGAGGTCACCGTTGCCGGTGGTGAAGAGACCGAGAGCGATGAGAGCTGCTGCAACGACGATCAGCACAAGTCCCAAGATCAACATTTCCCCAGGGTAGGCCTATTTCTCCAGCAGGAGCCGCAACAACACGATCGCACCCTGCTTGTCGAGTGGGTTGTTCTGGTTGCCGCACTTGGGCGACTGCACGCAGGAGGGGCAGCCGTCGTCGCACTCGCAGGCTTCGATGGTCTCCAAAGTCGCCCCGAGCCACTCCCGGGCGGCTCGGAAACCGCGCTCCGAGAACCCGGCGCCGCCCGGATGGCCGTCATAGACGAAGACGGTGAGCATGCCGGTGTCCGGGTGGGACGCGGTGCTGACGCCGCCGATGTCCCAGCGGTCACAGGTCGCGATCAGCGGGAGAAGTCCGATCGAGCAGTGCTCGGCGGCGTGCGCGGCGCCCGGAATGTCCGCCTGCTCGAGGCCGGCGTACTCGAGAGCGGAGGCGGGCACGGTCCACCAGACCGCGGAGGTGCGCAGCGTACGTTCAGGCAGATCGAGGAGCTCCTCGCCGAGCACCTCGCCGCTCGGCTGGCGTCGGCGCAGGAAGGAGACGACCTGGTGAGTGACGTCCACGTCGCCGTACGCGAGCCGGCACTCTCCCCACGCGACCTGCTCCCGCTCGGTGACGATCGAGATCTCGGTGATCTCCCGTGCGGAGGTGGAGTAGCCGGGGTCGTCACGGGAGATGACCGCGACGTTCTCCTCCAGGTCGAGCTCATGCACCAGATAGGTCTCGCCCCGGTGGACGTAGACCGCGCCGGCGTGCGCGCTCGCGTGCGAGCTCGCTGCGTCGACGGTGCCGACGACCCGACCGGTGTCCGCCTCGATCAGCTGCACCTGAGATCCGCCGGAGGAGCGGATGTCGGCGAGATCCGCCGCCCGTCGGCGGTCGGTCCAGTACCAACCACGAGGCCGCTTGCGCAGCAGCCCCGAAGCCACCAGGCTGTCGAGGATCTCCCGGGCGCCCGGCCCGAAGAGCGGTAGGTCCGGCTCGGTGAGCGGGATCTCCTGCGCCGCGGCGCAGAGGTGGGGGCCGACGACGTACGGGTTCGCCGGGTCGAAGACGGTGGCCTCGACCGGCTGCCCGAGGAGCGCGTCCGGATGGGTGACGAGGTAGGTGTCCAGCGGGTCGTCGCGGGCGACCAGGATGCCGAGCGCATCGCCGGCGCCGCGCCCGGCGCGGCCGATCTGCTGCCAGAAGGCCGAACGCCTTCCGGGATAGCCGGCGAGCACCACCGCGTCCAGGCCGCTGATGTCGATGCCGAGCTCGAGGGCGTTCGTCGCCGCGAGCCCGAGCAACTCGCCCGACCGAAGCGACGCCTCGATCGCCCGGCGCTCCTCGGGCAGATATCCGCCCCGGTAGGACGTCACCCGTCCCGGCAGCGAGGGATCGACCTCGGCCAGCTCGGTGGCTGCGGTCATGGCGACCTGCTCGGCGCCGACCCGGGAACGTACGAAGGCCAGGGTGCGTACGTCCGAGGAGACCAGGTCGGCGAGGAGGTCGGCGGTCTCGGCGGAGGCGGCGCGGCGTACGGGAGCGCCGTTCTCGCCGGCGTGGGTCGTCAGCGGCGGCTGCCACAGCGCGATCGAGAGCTCGCCGCGTGGTGAGGCGTCGGCCGTCACCGGCAGCACCGGGAGCCCGATGAGCCGCTCACCGGCGGTCGCCGGCTCGGCGACCGTCGCCGAAGCCAGGATGAACGTGGGGGAGGAGCCGTAGAGCGCACAGATGCGGCGCAGCCGGCGCAGCACGTGCGAGACATGTGCGCCGAAGACGCCGCGGTAGTGGTGGCACTCGTCGATGACCACGTAGCGCAGCGACCGGAAGTAGGCCGTCCAGCGCTGATGTCCGGGAAGCAACGACCGGTGCAGCATGTCCGGGTTGGTCAGGATGTACTCGCCGTAGTCGCGCGCCCATTCCCGCTGCTCGCGGGTGCTGTCGCCGTCGTGCGTCACCGCCCGTACGTCGACGCCGAGCTCACGCAGTCCGGTGAGCTGGTCCTGGGCGAGCGCCTTGGTGGGGGCGAGGTAGAGCACGCTCGCGCCGCGCTCACCACGTGGACCTCGTCCGTCTCGGATCGCGGTCAGCGCGGGCAACTGGTAGGCCAGCGACTTCCCGGAGGCCGTGCCGGTCGAGACGATCACATGGCTGCCCTCGTGGGCGGCCTCGGCGGCCACCGCCTGGTGCTGCCACGGACGCTTGATCCCGCGGGCGACGAAGGCCTCGACCACCTCCGGCGACGCCCACGTCGGCCAGTCGGTGAAGACGGCCTCCCGCGGCGGAACTCGCTCGAGATGAGCGAGCCGGTCCTCGCGGCCCGGGATGTCAGCGAGTCGGCGTATCAAATCACCGGTCGCCGTCGTCAACACCTTCATATTCTCCCAGAATCCTGGTGGACGTCACGCCTGCGGCCCCGCATCGTGGGCATGACGTTGCGAGTTTCTTGCGCGCATCCTGGTGAGGCGTGGTTACATTACGATCGACTCCGGGTATCGGACGCGAGGATGCTCGATGCCGGAGTCGGTTGTCTCACGTTCCTTGGCAGGAGAACTTCGAAGTGGATCTGACGCTTGCGACTCGCGAGCTCGACTCGGCCACCGTTGTGGCCGTGGGCGGCGAGATCGACGTCTATACCGCGCCGAAGCTGAGGGACAAGATCACCGAGCTCGTCGCCCGAGGCCACTACGACATCGTCGTCGACCTCGAAGCCGTGGAGTTCCTCGACTCGACCGGCCTCGGCGTCCTGGTGGGTGGCCTGAAGAAGGTCCGCCAGCACGACGGCATGCTCCGCCTCGTCTGCACCCAGGAGCGGCTGCTCAAGATCTTCCGGATCACCGGCCTCGCCAAGGTCTTCGACATCCACGCCAGCGCCGAGGGCGCGGCAGCGGGCTGACCCAGTCAGGCCATTAGGCTCCAGGTGTGAGTGACCTCCCGCACCGGCTCCGTGACGCCCTCCAGCAGGCCGACTTCTCCTACGACTCCGTCGCCGAGCTGCTCGGCCCGATCGCCCACGGCGCGCTGAGCCGCAACGAGACGTTGCCGGGTAGGCGGCGTACCCACGGCGGCTCGCCGCTGGAGACCCTCATCCGGCTCTTCCTGCTGCAGACGACCGTTCCTCTGGACCACGCCGAAGCGGCTCTCCCTGGTCTCGTCGACCGGCTCGCCGTCGAGGGCATCCTGGAGCAGTCGGTCGGTGAGGTCGCGGCCCGCCTCGACGTACGTCCGTACGCCACCGATGACACCACCCTCTGGGTCGTCTCCGACCTCACGCCGGGGCTCGACGGCGGCCCGCAGCGGGTCGGCCCGGAGCACGTGCTCGGGATCAGTCCCGCCTCGACCTCCCTCGCGCAGCTGACCATCCGCGACCAGGTCGGCACCGCGCTCGACCTCGGCACCGGCTGTGGTGTCCAGGCGCTCCACCTCGCCACCCACAGCGACCGGGTGGTCGCGACCGACGTCAACCAGCGGGCCCTGTGGATCACCACGTTCAACGCCGCGCTGAACGACGTGGCCGACCGGATCGACGTACGCAACGGGTCGTTCTTCGAGCCCGTCGCCGGCGAGCGCTTCGACCTGATCGCCACCAACCCGCCGTTCGTGATCAGCCCGGCGACCGGCGAGCGCCTCGTCTACCGCGACTCCGGTCTCCCGGGCGACCGGGTGGTCGAGGACATCGTCAGGGCCGCTCCCGGCATGCTCACCGAGGACGGCTGGTGTCAGATCCTGGGCAACTGGATCATCTCCGAGGACCAGCCGTGGGACGACCGGCTCGAGGGGTGGCTCGGCGACGATGTCGACGCGTTCGTGGTTCAGCGTGAGGTGCTCGACCCCGCGGCCTACGTCGAGCTCTGGCTCAAGGACTCCGGCCACCACGGCGCCGACGACTACCTGACCCGCTACGACACCTGGCTGTCCTGGTTCGAGGAGCAGAAGATCGAGGGGGTCGGGTTCGGCTGGATCAACCTGCATCGGACGGACACCGCCAACCCGAGGCGCGAGCTCCTCGAGTGGCCCTACGACGTCGAGCAGCCGATCGCCCCGGCGCTCAAGGCCTGGGGCGACGCCGCCCGTATCGAGGTCACCGAAGACTCCACGCTGGTCCTCGCCGAGGACGTCCAGCAGGAGACCCTCGGCCAGCCCGGTGCAGAGGACCCCAGCACCGTCATCCTCCGCCAGCAGCGTGGCCTGCGCCGCGCCCGCCAGGCCGACACGGTCGAGGCCGCCTTCGCGGGCGCCTGCGACGGCGATCTGACGGTCGGCCAGATCCTCGATGCGCTCGCGCAGATCCTCGACCGCGACCCCGCGGTCGTGCGCAGCAGCTATCTGCCGATCGCCCAGGAGCTGGTCAGCGAGGGCTTCCTCCGTCCCGCATCAGGTACGCCTGGTCCCGAAGCCTGATCAGGCGCCGGCGTACGCTTGAGACGAGCAGGTCGGGATAGCCGAGCGGCTCGAGGTCGGGAAGCTCGCGCATGCCCCACGGTCGTTGGGTCTGCCACGGCCAGAAGCCACGGAGCGCCGCCGCCAGCTGCTTGCCGTAGGCGGTCGGCATCTTCGTCAGGCCCAGCCGCTCCTTGAGCGCGGTCGCGGTGACCAGGCCGCTCGGGCCGGCGAGCCCGTTGGCCCCCAGGACCGTCCAGACGATGCCCGCGGCCACCTGGGCCGGGCGCGCGGGCCGGTCGACGACCAGCGGGTCGATCTCCCACAGCCGCAGCAGCGCTCGCCGGAGCGCGAAGCCCAGCTCCGCCACCGGGAAGTCGGCCGCGACCTCGTCGAGCAGCGCGGCCACCGCCTCCAGCTGCGTACGTCCTGCCGCATCCTCCACGACCGGCAGGTCCAGCCCGTCCTCGACCAGCGCAGCGGGGTCCAGGGCGGTGACCGCCTCGTGGCCACCGCACAGCGCGGCCAGCCAGTCGAGCGCGACCTCGTGGTCGGGGCGCGGTGGCGTCGCCGGCTCCGCCCACCGGGGCCGGGTCAGCTCGGCCTCCAGTCGCTCCAGGATCATGTTGGTCCGGGTGAGCAGCTGGGCGCACTCGGAGCACACCAGGTGCTCCGGGGGCGTGGTCAGACCGGTGGTGTAGTCGATGTATTCAGTGTCGATCATCAGCAGAGACCTCTCGAATCGGTTGGGTCTCGCCGTCCTCGGAAAGACACCCTACGGACGACCACCGACAGAATCGGCCGGGCCGTTTCCAGGCGGTTCAGCGGCGTTGCGGCGGTGACCACGATGAGACACGGATTTCACGCTCCCGCTCCAGGGCGTGCTAGGTATTGTCTTCACGGCGCCCAAGGCAACACGCCATGTTGTCCGAGAGCTCAGCGCCGTATGAACCGCGGTGACTGGACCCATGCCCGGCTGGAGACACGCGCTAACGTGTCTCGCCAGAGCTTGTCAGTGGTGCCAGGCTCTGCTGCAGTGAGATAAGGACGTCAGTGGCACACAAGTTGGTGATCGTCGAGTCCCCGGCGAAGGCTCAGAAGATCGGCGGATACCTCGGACAGGGGTATGTCGTCGAGGCTTCCGTCGGGCACATCCGCGACCTTCCGCAGAGCGCGGCAGACACCCCCGCCAAGATCAAGGACAAGCCGTGGGGGCGGTTCGGCGTCGATGTCGACAACGGCTTCACCCCCTATTACGTCGTCCCCAGCGACAAGAAGAAGCAGATCTCCAAGCTCAAGTCGCTCCTCAAGGACGCCGACGAGCTCTACCTCGCCACCGATGAGGACCGCGAGGGTGAGGCCATCGCCTGGCATCTTCTCGACGAGCTGAAGCCGAAGAAGGACATCCCGGTCAAGCGGATGGTCTTCCACGAGATCACCAAGCCCGCGATCCTGGCCGCCGCCGAGAACCCTCGTGAGCTCGACATGGACCTCGTCGAGGCCCAGGAGTCCCGCCGCATCCTCGACCGTCTCTACGGCTACGAGATCTCCCCGGTGCTCTGGAAGAAGGTCATGCCGCGGCTGAGCGCCGGGCGCGTGCAGTCCGTGGCGACCCGACTCGTCGTCGACCGCGAGCGCGAGCGGATCGCCTTCAAGACCGCCTCCTACTGGGATCTCGCCGGCACCTTCGACGCCGGCTCCGACCACGACCCGCGGATGTTCCCGGCGAAGATCACCTCGATCGACGGCAACCGCGTCGCCCGCGGCTCCGACTTCGGCCCCGACGGCCTGCTCAAGAGCGACAAGGTCGTCCACCTCGACCGCAGCCGTGCCGAGGCTCTCGTGGCCGCTCTCGACAACCAGACCTACGAGGTCCGCAGCGTCGAGTCCAAGCCCTATAAGCGCAGCCCCTACGCCCCCTTCCGCACCACCACGATGCAGCAGGAGGCGAGCCGCAAGCTCGGGATGAGCGCGTCGACCACGATGTCGGTCGCGCAGCGTCTCTACGAGAACGGCTTCATCACCTACATGCGTACCGACTCCACCACCCTGAGCGGCGACGCCATCAGCGCCGCCCGTGCTCAGGTCCGGGAGCTCTACGGTGCCGAATACCTGCCCGACTCTCCGCGGACGTACGCCTCGAAGGTGAAGAACGCGCAGGAGGCACACGAGGCCATCCGCCCCGCGGGCGACAGCTTCCGCACCCCGGCGCAGACCGGTCTCACCGGCGACCAGTTCCGCCTCTACGAGCTGATCTGGATGCGCACGGTCGCTTCCCAGATGAAGGACGCGGTCGGCAACTCGGTCGCGATCCGCCTCGGCGCCACCGCGACCACGGGCGAGGACGTGGTCTTCTCGGCCACCGGTCGCGTGATCACGTTCCACGGCTTCCTGAAGGCGTACGTCGAGGGCACCGACTCCGCCGACCAGACCTCCGACGACCAGCAGACCCGGCTTCCGAACCTCGCCGAGGGCGACACGGTCAACGCGGCCAGCATCACCGCCGACGGTCACGAGACCAAGCCCCCGGCCCGCTACACCGAGGCGACCCTGGTCCGTGAGCTGGAGGAGCGCGAGATCGGCCGCCCGTCGACCTACGCGAGCATCATCCAGACGATCATCAACCGCGGGTACGTCTTCAAGAAGGGCACCGCTCTGGTGCCCGCCTGGGTCGCGTTCTCCGTGGTCAGGCTGTTGGAGGAGCACTTCCCGCGGCAGATCGACTACCGGTTCACGGCGAGCATGGAGGAGATCCTCGACGAGATCGCCAAGGGCGCCAAGGACATGACCACCGAGCTCGGGGAGTTCTACTTCGGCTCCGAGCGGGTCAAGGGCCTCAAGCCGCTGGTCGACGGTCTCGGCGACATCGACGCCCGCGAGCTGGCGACCTTCCCGGTCGGTGGCCCGGACTCCGGGGTCAACCTCCGGGTCGGTCGCTACGGCCCCTACATCGAGGGCCCCGGCGACGACGGCACCCCGTTCGCGGTCCGTGCCAACGTCCCCGACGACCTGCCGCCCGACGAGCTCACCCTGGAGAAGGCCAAGGAGCTCTTCGCCAACCCGGCCGGCGAGGAGCTCAACCTCGGCGTCCACCCCGACACCGGGCTCACCGTCGTCGCCAAGAGCGGCCGGTTCGGTCCCTACGTCACCGAGCTGCTGCCGGAGGACGCCAAGAAGGGCGCCAAGCCCCGCACCGCCAGCCTCTTCAAGTCCATGAGCCTGCAGACCATCACGCTCGAGGACGCCGTCAAGCTGCTGACCCTGCCGCGCGTCGTCGGCACTGCCGCCGACGGCGAGGAGATCACCGCCCAGAACGGCCGCTACGGCCCCTACCTCAAGAAGGGCACCGACTCCCGCACGCTGAGCTCCGAGGACCAGCTGCTCACCATCACCCTCGAAGAGGCCGAGCAGATCTACTCCCAGCCGAAGCAGCGCGGCCGGGCGGCCGCCAAGCCGCCGCTCAAGGAGCTCGGCCCCGACCCGGTCTCCGGTCAGCCGATGATCGTCAAGGACGGCCGCTTCGGTCCCTACGTCACCGACGGTGAATACAACGCCACCCTCCGGGCCGCCGACGACCTGGAGACCCTGACCGCCGAGCGCGCCGCCGAGCTGCTCGCCGAGAAGCGTGCCAAGGGTCCGGCGAAGAAGACGGCCAAGCGGACGACGAAGAAGACCGCCAAGAAGTCCACGGCGAAGAAGTCGACCACGAAGAAGTCCACCGCCAAGAAGACGACCAAGAAGGCTGCGACGAAGAAGTCGTGATCAGGTCGATCTGAGCGTCGTGCGAGGCGAACGTCTGACTTCTCAGGTGTTTCCTGCACTTCTCAGGTGTTGCAATGCCTGAGAAGTGCAGGGATACCCGGTTGACCGGGTATCCCTACGCCCGTCAGCCGAGCGCCCCGGCGACCTCGTCGTAGTCCAGCCGGTCGGAGGCGATGTAGAAGAGCCGGGCGCCGGGACCGATGGGGAGATCCCACGAGGGGCTGACCTGGATGCCGTCGACCGTCCGGACGGCCAGGAGCGTGGCCTCGTGCCCGCGGCCGAGGGCGCCCTGCCATGCCTCGACGGTCGCGGTCGCAGCGGCAGCTGGGACGGTGAGTGAGTAGGTGCCCTTGCCGCCGGCGGTGGCGAGCTCCTGGTAGACCTCCGCGATCCCGGGGTCGCTGAGCTCCTCGGCGATCAGCTGGGTGTTGTGCCACTGCACGCAGTGGCAGGTGGTGTCGATGCGGAAGATCGTGCGCTGCACCCGCAGGTCCCGCAGCGCGACGATGGTGTGCACCGACGGCGCCGCGGTGTGGGCCGCGACGGTCAGCGTGACCGCCTCGTTGTCGTCGCGTGCGTCGATCAACACGCTGTGCGCACCCGACAGCCCGGTCCGACCGAGAACGTCGAGGTCGGTGATGTCGCCGCGTACGAAATGCAGGCGGTCCTCGCCGGCCATGGGGTGCTCGGAGAGCTGGTCCTCCCAGGTCGCGAGCACGACCTCCCGTTCGGGCTCGGAGAGCAGCTCGCCCAGGAGCCGCTCGGTGCGCCCGGGGGTGTAACCGAGCAGCACGATGTGGTTGGTTCCGCTGAAAGAGATCTCTCCACGCATGCGGCGTCCTTTGGCGTTCTCGATGATTGCCGAGATCCGGCTGAACAAGATGGCGAGGGTGGTGATGGAGCCGAAGACGACGTACGCCCCGACGAACCGGCCGCCGGTCGTCTCGGGGAAGAAGTCGCCGTAGCCGACGGTGGTCGCGGTGACCAGGAACCACCACCAGTAGTTGGCGGGGTGCACGATGTCGCTCCCCGGCTGGGCCAGCGCCATCGCGATCCAGCCGGTGACGAAGACGAAGCAGATGATCGCCAGCGGGAGCGCCCAGGCGTAGTGCCGCGAGGTGCGTCGGACCAGTCGGAGAAGGAAGAACATCAGTAGCCCACCCAGCCCTTCCGGGCGTAGTCCAGGATCGCCGGATCCAGCAGCGTGGTGACCGAGGTGGGTCGTTCGGCGCGGTCCGGCGGGAACGACGAGGCCGCCGCGAGCACGGTGTCGCTCGCGTAGCGCAGCCCGCCCGGCGCCTCGTCGTCGAGAGCGAGCTCGGGGGCCGACCCGTCGCGGGAGGCGAGGACGTAGCCCCAGTTGCCGAAGGATGGCACATCGGCCTGATAGGGCGTCGTGGCATAGCCCGCCTCGTCGAGCGTGTGCCGCACCGACCAGAACGCGTCCGGTGCGAAGAACGGGCTGCCCGACTGCACCACCATCCGACCGGACGGGGCGAGGAGCCGCGCGATCATGCTGTAGTTCTCGACCGAGTAGAGCTTGGCCAGCGCGGTCGAGTCGGGGTCGGGGAAGTCGGCGACGACCACGTCGAACGGCGCGCCCGAGTAGTCGCGGACCCAGGAGAACGCGTCGTCGGCGACGTACGTCAGCCGGGGGTCCTCGAGGGATCCCTCCGTCTGCTTCTTCAATGGCTCGTAGGAGCGCGCGAGCGACACCACAGTCGGGTCGAGATCGACCAGGGTCACCGACGAGACCGACCGGTAGCGCAGCACCTCCCGAGCAGCGAGCCCGTCGCCGCCGCCGAGGATCAGCACCCGCTGGTGCGGCCCGTTCATCGCCGGGTGGACGAGCATCTCGTGATAGCGATACTCGTCCAGGGAGGAGAACTGCAGGTCGCCGTCGAGAAAGAGGCGTACGTCGTCGAACTCCGGCCCGAACGGAGCGCCGCGGGTCACCACGATCTCCTGGTAGTCCGAGCGCTCGGCGTGGATGATCGGGTCGCGGTAGAGCGCCTGCCGGGCGTTGAGCTCGAAGGCATCGGCCGTCACCGCGGTCGCGCCGAGGGCGACGGCGAGAGCGCCGCAGACCGCGGTGACCACCCCGCGGTGCCGACGGGAGCCGGCCAGCGCGACCCCGACCGTCCAGGCGGCGAGCACGTTCAGGGCGGCGGTGGCCACGGTGCCCACCAACAGCCCCAGCGTCGGCAGCAGCACGAACGGAAACGCCAGCCCACCGATGAGCGCCCCCACGTAGTCGACCGCGTTGATGTCGGCGACCGCGAGCGAGGCCTGCTGGCGCCGCAGCCGTTGGAGCAGCTCCATCAGCAGCGGGATCTCGGCGCCCACGAGCGCGCCGATCAGGAACGTCACCAGCAGCATCATCGGGGTGTAGAGGTGCAGCCACGCGAACGACGCGTACAGCGCCGGCACCGAGGCGCCACCGACCGCGGCGAGCGCGATCTCCACGCCCACGAACGCCCGCAGCGGCCGCGCGGTGAGCGGCTTGGCGAGCACGGCGCCGACGCCCATGGCGAACATCGACACCGCGATCACCAGCGAGGTCTGCGCGATCGAGTTGCCGAGCAGATAGCTCCCCAGCGTCACCAGCGCGAGCTCGTAGACGAGCCCGCACGCCGCGCAGATGAACACTGCCGCGAGGACGAGCAGCCTGGCCGCTCGTCCCGCGGGCAGCGCAGGCAACGAAGGGAGGGACAGACTCACGTGATCGAGGCCGCCACGATCACGCCGACCGACAGCTGCACCGCGACCGCGACCCAGATCGCCGGGTCGTCCTTCTCGTCGGTCATCAGCTCACCGAGCCGGCCCGGGGTGAGCAGGTCGAGGATCACGAAGGCGATCGCGAGCAGGGCGATCCCGATGAGCCCGTACGCTGCGGTGGCCAGCAGCCCGACGAGCGTGTCCTCCTCCGCGGTGTAGATCGAGGTCGCCACGATCGTGGCGATCGCCACGACGGACGAGCCGAGCAGCAACGCCGGGTCGCGGCGGTGCTCGACGAAGATCAGCTGCCCCAGCTTGCCGGGGGTGAGCAGGTCGATCACGTAGAAGCCGATCACCAGCAGGACCAGCCCGAGGGCGGCGAAGGCGACGGTGGACAGCAGTCCGCTCACAAGGTCAGTCATCGGTTCATCTCCAGGTCTGAGGTGGTCACTTGCCGAATCCGCTGCCGCCGCCGCGGAAGGAATCGCCGCTGCTGCCGCCGCTGCTGTTGCGGCCGTAGTAGCTGTTCCAGCCCCACAGGCCGATCACGGTGCTGTGGTGCCGGTAGCCGCGGTCGTACTCGTAGAGGGTGATCGTGGATCCCGAGGGCGTACGCGGCTCCACGACCACCAGCCAGTCGTCGTCGTAGCGCAGGTAGTGGTTGGAGCCCTCGGCCCGGTTCTCGTCGGCGTCGGTGCCGTTCGCGATCTGGTTGGCGACCGAGGACACGGAGCCGTCGTCCTCGAAGACGATCCCGGCATCGCTGTCGGGGTCGGAGCCGCTGACGTGGTCGAAGTTCTTGCGCAGGTACTTCTCGGGGCTGTTCCCGTCGCCAGACACGACGATGGCGATGATGATGGCGAGCACGACGCACACCGCGACGATCGCCCATCCGATCAGCTTGCGGTTCGGGCCGTTCGATTCAGACACGTGCGCCCTCCTCGGGCCGGTAGCTGGTGACGGTGGCGACGATCTCGCCGGTCTGCGGGTAGGTGTGCCAGGTGCTCCAGGAGATCTGCTGCTCGCCGAGCTCGTCGAGAGCCAGCGCGGTCACGGCGTGCGGGTCGCCCGGGAAGTGCGCGACGACGGCATCCGTACGCCCCTCCAACCGCTCCACGAGCTCCGAGGCCCGCTCGGCGAGCTCGTCGGGCTCCAGCGTGGCGACGTACGAACCGAGGCTGTAGGCGCCCTCGGCGTGCGCAGCGGGAAGGGGCCCGGCCTCGGCGATCCCGCACGCGACGGTCTCGTGCAGGATCGGGCGGTCGTCGCGGCGTACGACGACCTGGTGGCTGGCGCCGAGGACGCTGAGCGTGACGGTCAGACCGTCCCCGAGACGCACCGAACAAGAGGCCAGGGGAGTGCAGGCGATCGGTGCGAGGCTCCAGCGCAGGGTGTCTCCGCGAACGTCCGCGAACGGGACGTCGAGGAGTGTCACTCGTCGCCCAGGGTCGCGGGCCGGTCAGAGGACGGGTAGACGGTCAGCTCGAACGGCTGCAGCACCTCGCCGAGGGAGGGCTCCCAGTTGTTGCCCCACTTCTCGAAGCCGAGCAGCTTGCCGTCGACCGACTTGTAGTCGGCGTACTCGGCCGTGCCCGACGGTGCCGTGCCGGTCGCGCCGGTGGCGGTGAAGGCGGCCGAGCCCTTCTCCTGGAGCCGGTAGGCGACACCGCCGACGATGACGTCGCGGTCACCGACGGTGCCCTGCTCGATGTCGCCGAGCGGGATCGAGTGCCACAGCGAGACCTCGAAGCTCTCGTCGTCCTCGATCGAGAGCCACTTCTTGCCCTCGGCGTCGTCGAGCATGTGCTCGGTCCAGCGGTAGCCGTGCTCGTCGAAGTCGATCCGCCCGCGGACGAACCAGTTGTGGCCGAGGTATTCGATGACGTCGCCGTTGCGCACCTGGCGCAGCTGGTCGGAGGCGTGCTTGTGCTGGTCGCCGATGAAGTCGTCGGGCTCCTGCGGAGCCGTCGGCTGCTGCCTGCTCCTCCAGAGCAGATAGGCCGCGACCGCGAGCGCGGCCAGCAGCAGGACGATCAGGACGTAGATCACCGGAGACTCCTTGGGTCAGCGTGAGGACGACCCGAACCTTAACCTGGTGGTGCGGCCTTCGGCAGCCGCAAACGCCGCGTCTGCGGGCGGCGTACGTCGGGTTGTCGGCCCCACCCCGTAGGTTGGGGTCGTGAGGTTTCCGGGTGTCTACGCAGAGCGCGGCGTGTTCGTCTGCTTCGAGGGCGGCGAAGGGTCGGGTAAGTCGACCCAGTCGCGACTGCTCCACCAGGCGTTGACCGCCCGCGGCCACCGCGTCCTGCTCACCTTCGAGCCGGGCGACACGGCCGTGGGAAAGGACGTACGCCGCATCGTGCTGTCCCCGGAGACCGGCGACCTCGACGATCGGACCGAGGCGCTCCTGTTCGCTGCCGACAAGGCCGAGCACATCGAGTCCATGGTCCGGCCGGCTCTTGAGCGTGGCGAGGTGGTGATCACCGACCGCTACGTCGACTCGATGCTGGCCTACCAGGGTGCCGGCCGGGTGCTGGACGCCGCGCAGCTCGAGGAGGTAGCGCGGTGGGCGACCGCCGACCTGCGACCCCACCTGACCGTGCTGCTCGACCTGGACCCGACGGCCGGCTTCACCCGGTTCGAGGAGCGCGACCGGATGGAGCAGGAGTCGGTCGAGTTCCACCAGCGGGTGCGGGCGGCGTTCGTCGCGCTCGCGGAGCGCAACCCCGACCACTACCTGGTGCTTGACGCCCGCGCTCCGGTCGAGGAGATCCACGCGGCGGTGCTGGCGCGGCTCGAGCCGCTTCTCGCCCGGGCGGTGACGGCATGAACGTCGCCACCAGCCTGATCGAGGGCTCCGTCTGGGACAACCTCGTCGGCCAGCGCCACATCATCTCCACGCTGCAGACCGCTGCCGCCGGCCACGGTATGACCCAGTCGTGGCTCTTCACCGGCCCTCCCGGTTCGGGACGGTCCAACGCCGCGATCGCCTTCGCTGCCGCGCTGCAGTGCCCCAACGGCGGCTGCGGTCAGTGTCACGCGTGCCACACCGTGCTCACCGGAAGCCATGCCGACGTCAACCTGGTCCGCACCGAGAAGCTGACCCTCGGTGTCGACGAGATCCGCGACTTGGTGCGCCAGTCCGCGCTGACCCCGGCTGGGAGCCGCTGGCAGATCCTGATCATCGAGGACGCCGACCGGCTCACCGAGCAGGCCAACAACGCCCTGCTCAAGGCCGTCGAGGAGCCCGGTGCCCGCACGGTGTGGATGCTCTGCGCGCCGACCGTCGAGGACGTCCTCCCGACCATCCGGTCCCGGTGCCGACTGGTCACGCTGACCACCCCGACCGCTCCCGACGTCACCGCCTTCCTGCAGCGTACGTTGGGCGTCGACGCGGCGAGGGCCGCCTATGCGGCGCGTGCGAGCCAGGGTCACATCGGCCGGGCCAAAGCGCTCGCCCGCGACGACGACACCCGGCGCCGCCGCGAGCAGGTCGTCGCCTACCCGGCCAAGCTGAGGAGCCTGGCCGACGCGCTGCGCGCGGCAGGCGAGCTGGCCGCGGTCTCGAAGGAGGAAGCCGACGCGGTCACCGCCGACCTCGATGCGAAGGAGAAGGCCGACCTCGACGCGGGCTATGGCGTGGTCGACCGGGGCCGCCGGCCGCGGGAGTACGGTCCCGCGCTGGCTGCGCTCGAGAAGGACCAGAAGCGCCGTGCCACCCGCCGCCATCGCGACGTGATCGACCGTGGGCTGATGGACCTGGTCTCCGTCTACCGCGACGCGATCACCCTGGCTGCCGGTGCGCCGGTGACGCTGGTCAACGAGGAGCACCGGCGCGAGATCGAGCAGGTCGTCGCGTCCTCGACCCCCGAGCTCAACCTGCAGCGCATCGGGGCGATCTTCGAGGCCCGCGAGCAGCTCTTGGAGTTCAACGTGCAGCCCCAGTTGGTGCTGGAAGCCATGATGGTGGCGCTGTTGCCGCCCGGAGGAGATCAGTGAATCGCAAAGCCGCTCTCGTCGTGATGTCAGCGCTCGCCCTGTCGGGCTGTGGAGGCGGTGGCGGCGCCCCGGATGCCGACCGGGTGAGCCCGAGCGCCGAGGCCACCGCGGCGCCGTCCGAGGGGCTCCAGACCTTCTACAGCCAGAAGCTCGACTGGAAGGACTGCAACGGCGCCTTCGAGTGTGCGACCCTCGAGGTCCCGCTCGACTACTCCGACCCGACCGGCCGCACCATCGACGTCGCGGTCATCAAGGACCCGGCCAACGAGAAGAAGATCGGCTCGCTGGCGATCAACCCGGGCGGCCCGGGTGGCTCCGGCATCGACTACGCGCTCTACAACAACCAGTCGTTCAGCCCCGCGGTCCGCGACTCCTACGACATCGTCGGCTTCGACCCGCGCGGTGTCGGGCAGAGCACCCCGGTCGACTGCCTCGACGACGAGGCGCTCGACGCCTACGTCGCGGTCGACCCCGACCCGGACACCCCCGCCGAGGAGAAGGCCTACGTCGACAGCGGCGTCCAGATGGCCGACGGCTGCGCTGCTCAGAAGGACGGCATCTCCGCCCACGTCAGCACCGTCGAGGCGGCGCGGGACATGGACGTACTCCGGGCGGCGCTGGGTGAGGACCAGCTCGACTACTTCGGCGCCTCCTACGGCACCCAGCTCGGCTCGACCTACGCCGAGCTCTACCCCGATCGGGTCGGCCGGTTCGTGCTCGACGGTGCGATTGCGCCCGGCCTGAGCGTCCTCGACGCCAATCTCGCCCAGGCGAAGGGCTTCGAGGTCGCGCTCCGCTCCTACGTCGAGAACTGCGTCGACGAGGGCAGCTGCTTCCTCGGCGACACCGTCGACGAGGGCGTCGAGCGCGTCCAGAAGCTGATGGCCGACATCGACGCCGAGCCGCTACCCGCCGGCAACCGCGAGCTGACCGCGGGCAACGCGCTCTACGGTCTGATCACCCCGCTCTACGTCGAGTCCTACTGGCCCTATCTCACCGACGCCCTCCAGGCGGCGTTGAAAGGTGACGGCTCCCAGCTGATGAGCCTCTCCGACAACTACGCGGGCCGCGACCCCGAGGGCGGCTACCTCAACAACACGATGGAAGCCAACTGGGCGATCAACTGCCTCGACGACTCCTCCGGCCTCGGCCCGGAGGAGGTACGCAAGCAGCTGCCCGCCTTCGAGAAGGCCGCGCCCACCTTCGGTGCCGCGCTGGCCTGGATGCTCAACGGCTGCGCCGGGGAGAAGTTCAAGGCCACCGAGCCCGAGCCGGAGATCGACGCCCAGGGGTCCAACCCGATCGTCGTCATCGGCACCACCCGCGACCCCGCCACCCCCTACGAGTGGGCGGAGGATCTCGCGGAGGCCCTCGACGCCGGCGTACTCGTCTCCCGTGACGGCGACGGCCACACCGGCTACATGCAGGGCAACGGCTGCGTCGATGACGCCGTCGACGACTACCTCGTCAACGGCAAGGTGCCCGAGGACGGCCTGGAGTGCTGATTTACCCCATGTGGGGTGGGTCCTCACCGTCTCCGCCCGCTGGATCTCACTGACCCAGAGGATCACTTCTCGTAATTTCACTTCGAGAAGAAGGGTCACGAGCACGTGATCATGAACCAGCGAATCCGTTCGACGACGAAGGCCTTCGCTGCCACCGCCATCGCCGCCCTGGCGCTAGCGGTAGCCCCCGTCATCGGCCAGCCCGCCCACGCCACCACGGCCCCGGCGACCGTGTCGGCCAAGGTCGTCACCAAGGTCATCAAGGTCTCCGCCAAGCCGTACGGGACGAGGTCCTACCGTCCCGTCGGGAAGCTCACCGCGGGCGGCAACCCGATCAAGGGCAAGCGCATCCACCTGCAGAAGCGGGCCAGCGGCCGCTGGATGAGCGTGACCTCCTGCGTGACGAACCGGTACGGCAAGTGCGCCGTCATCGTCACGCCGAAGGTCAGCCGCTACTACCGCTGGAAGTTCGCCGGCGACGCCAACCGCAGGGCCGACGTGTCCGCCGCGTTCTACCTGAAGAAGCGCGTCTCGGGCCTGGACTACACCTACGCCAACGGCGAGAAGGTCTACAACGCCACCTCGACCAACGACCTCGACTGCGGCGAGATCCCGGGCTACAAGAAGCCCGTCCGGGTCAACAACAGCTCCGACCCGTGGCGCCTCGACGCCGACGACGACGGCTACGGCTGCGACTGACCTGAGCCTTCGTCAAGGCGGTGTCTCGAGCCGGTCGAAGGTATGCAGGTCAGGGCTCACATCCCTGGCGGAACTCCGCACGGGATGTGAGCCTTCGGCTGCATACCTTGATGAAGGAACACCTAGCGCCGGTGGACCGGGTCAGCGATCGTCTGGATCCGCTTCGTGGCCAGCTCGATCATCAGCGTGGCGGCGGGGGAGAGGGTGGCGTCGGTGCGGTGGACGACGGCGAAGGTGTCGTACGTCCGTGGCCGCAGCGACACCCAGCCGGCCTTCGGTGCGAGCCGGGGGAGCAGTTGCTCTGCTGCTCCCTTCGGGATGACGCCGTCGGCGTAGCCCATCCCCACCAGCTCCACCGCCGTCTCGATGTCCTCGACCTCGATCCGACTGGGCGGGTTGCGACCGGTCTCGTGGAGCAGGTTGCGGATGGTGACCCGGGTGGGGTCCTCGGCGCTCCAGGTGGTGTCGGACATGACCAGCGTGGCCAGCGAGAGCCGGTGCGGGGTGACCGGTGTGGCCAGGTGGGCGGGGTCGGCCGAGATGTAGACGAGCTCGTCCCGCGCGACGGGGGTGACCTTCAGGCCTTCGCCCGAGACGCTGCCGACCGAGAGCATCGCCGCCTCGAGCCGTCCGCGTCGTAGGTCGTCCTGGACCTCGGCGGAGTTCTGGCCGACGAGCTCGACTCGTACGCCTGGATATCTGTCGAGCACGTCGGCGACCAGCCCGGCGCCGCCGTAGAGCCGCGCGATCCCGAACATCCCGAACCGGATCGTCCCGGTCTCGAACTGCTTCACCGCCTGGACGGCCTTGCGCGCCTCCTCGGCGGCCGCGACCGTACGCTCCGCGTGCGGCCTCAGCTCGTCGGCCACTGCGGTCGGCACCACCCCGCGCCCCACGCGTCGGAACAGCTGGACGCCGAGCGTACGCTCCAGGCCTCTGACCTGCTCCGAGATCGACGGCTGCGCATACCCGAGCTCCTCGGCCGCCGCGGTCAGCGAGCCATGCTCGTAGACCGCGAGGAACACGCGGAGCTGGTGCAGCGACAACATAGAGACATCCTATGTCTTTTCAAGGAAAGATCGTCTACCTCTATGGCTTGCTCGGAGTCATCATTGAATCACCACCACTGCGTCCGCAGTCGGTGGTTGATTCACGTTCCTAGGGGAGTAGAGCAAGTAATGAAGCACGGCGTTCGCCGCCTGGGCCGCCTGATCGGCAAGGGGAAGCCCACCCGCACCACCATCGACGAGCACGTCGAGGCGCACCGTTTTAGTGTCGAGCGCGCAGTCTCGGTACACTCATCCGGTCCGCTCAACCAGACCCGCTACATGCGGTAACGGATGACGGTACGCCGCCTTAGCTCAGTCGGCAGAGCGATTCACTCGTAATGAATAGGTCGTCGGTTCGATTCCGACAGGCGGCTCAGCAAAACCCCGGTCTCACCAGCGGAAACGCTGGCTGCGAGACCGGGGTTCCTTGGTTTCTGTGCTGGGGCGTGAGGCTTCATCGGCCGCAGTAGACGTCGCTCAGCGCGGTCGTTACCAGTTGTTGATGTTTGTCAGCGCTCGGTCGCAGATGCGTGCTATCACTTCCGTGTGCGGTCCGGGCGCCCACGTTGCTGGAGTACCCCCCACTCGGTCGCGAGGGCGTCCAGGACCGCACACCAGGTCCCTCCCGGCCGTTCACAGATCACGCGTGATCTGCGGGCACGGCCTCGACCGACGGCTCGGCGTGCGGCCCGACCCACCACACGACGGTGGTGATCACGCCGATCACCAGCAGCGCGCTGGTCAGCCAGAACGGATAGGTGCGGTCGATCCCGGAGAGCCAGCCGGAGATCCAGCCGAACGGTGCGGCGGCGAGCATGACCACGGTGCGCTGCAGCGCCATCACCCGCGACCGCTCACTCTTGTCGACATGGAAGGCGACGAGCGACTCCGAGAGCATGAAGAGCATCCCGGCACCGAACCCGTCGAGGAGCAGGCACACCCCGAGAAGCGCGTACGTCACGAGGTCGGCGTCGCCGTCGGTGGCCGGGATCGCGACGAGCACGACCTGGCCCGCCAGATAGATGCCGAAACCCCACAGGCTCGCCAGCTTGAGGTCGTGCCCTGACGTCAGTCGGCGGATCAGGGTGAAGAGGAAGAGCACCGACAGCAGGGACCGCACCATCGGGAAGAACGGGAGCACCGCGTCGGGTACGTGCAGGTGCTGGTTGACGAGGATCTGCCAGAACGTCCCGTTGACGAGGGTGACCGCCGCGACCAGGGCGGCGATGGCCAGCGCCAGGAGCGAGCCGTGCGAGCGGCCCAGCAGCTTCGCGGCCTCGCGGTAGCCGACGAAGAGCCGCCAGAGACTCTCGTGGCGGGTCTCCTCCATCCGGATCAGCCCTCGGCGGGTCTCGGTGGACGCGGCGTACAGCAGGATGATCTTGGCCAGCATCACCACCGCGGCGTTGATGAAGAGCACCCGCACCGCCGGCTCGAGGCCGAACTGGGCGACCATGAAGGCGGCGATCGGTGCGAAGAGCGCCGAGCAGTCGGCCGCGACCCGGACGAGGGAGTAGATGCCGGTGATCTGGTCGCGCTCGGCGTCTTCGACCATCAGGCAGTCCCAGGCGTTCGCGGTGACCTGCAGTGCGCCGTTGAGCAGCGAGGCGGCCAGGAAGGCCCAGAAGTTCTGCGCGACTGCCCAGATCAGGCAGGGGATCACGAAGGCGATCAGGTCGAAGACCGCGTTGGTCAGCCGGCGCCCCATCCGGTCGGTGATGATGCCGCCCGCGAGCCCGAAGACCACCTGGGAGATCATCCCGGCGGTCGCCAGCAGGCCGATCTGCGCGTCGTGCAGGCCGAGGGCGAGCATGAAGACGGAGAGGTACGGCAGCACCAGCGCCATCGACAGGCCCCACATCGGCTCGGTCCACACGCAGGCGCGTGGGTTGCCGCGGAGATGGATCAGGGTGTGCCAGAGGGAGCCGGGGGAGGATGCCACCGGGTCAGTGAAGCAGGTGTGATGTCGATGCTGAAAACGATTTCGCGATAGGCGATCCGGCGACGTCCGATTACCGCCGGATATGCAGGTCGGAGCCCCGTTGGGCGGGTGCCCGAGGCGGGCCGGTGTCGTCCGGTTCTCTTGACGATCGCGGCGCCTTCCTGCTTATGTTAGCGCTCACATTAGATGTGACTGCAGTCACATCGAATGGTGCCTCGGCCCAACGTCGACCCCTGGAGCGCGCAGATGGACCAGTCGAATCCGACCGCATACGACCGGCGCCGGAGGCATCTTGCGCGCACCGTCACGGCGCTTGCGTCGTTGACCCTGATCCTGGCCGGCCTGGTGGCCACAGCCCCGGCGCAGGGCGCGAGCCAAGCAGGGCTCGTCGTCCATTACCCGCTCGACCAGACCAGCGGCACCACGGTCGTCGACGCGTCGGGGGCCGGCCGCAACGGCACGGTCGCCGGCGGCACGACCTGGCTCGGCGGTGAGGGGCTCGCCCTCGGCGGCGCCGACGGGCACGTCAGGCTCCCGAACGACGTGATGGCCGGGCTGACATCGATCACCGTCTCGGTGGAGGTGAAGATCGCAGCGGACCAGGCCACCCCCTACTTCATCTGGGGTCTCGGCAACACCGGCTCCAACGGCTCGGGCAACGGCTACCTGTTCACGACCGGCAACGCCTACCGGACGTCCATCGCCACCGGCAACTGGAGCACCGAGCAGACCGTCACGGCCGGCCGAGACCTCGCGCGGGACACCTGGAAGACCATCAGCTACACGCTCGCCGACGGCACCGCGGTGCTCTACGAGGACGGTGTCGAGGTGGCCCGTCGCACGGGCGTGACCATCACGCCCGGCCAGATCGGCAACGGGGTCACCACGGCGAACTACCTGGGCCGATCCGTCTACAGCGCTGACCGCCACCTGAAGGGTCAGGTGCGCGACTTCAGGATCTACGACCGTGCGCTGACGGCGGCCGAGGTCCACGACCTGGGCCACGTCACCGACGAGCGGCGGGTCACCCGCGACCTGGCCTGGCTCGACCTGGGTGACACCTCGCGCGTCGTCAGTGACCTCTCGCTCCCGAGCAACGGCCCGAACGGCTCCACCTTCTCGTGGGCCTCCTCCGACCCTGCTGTCGTCTCCGCGACCGGTGAGGTCACCCGCCCGCCCTACGGCAGCCCCGACGCCACCGTGACGCTCACCGCCACCGCCACCCACGGCTCTGTCAGCCGGTCCGAGGAGTTCACGGTCGACGTGCCGGCCGACATCAGCGATGCCGAGAAGGTCACTCGCGCCACGGCCGCGCTCCGCGTCTGGGACGCCGACGAGATCCGCGGCAACATCACCCTGCCGACCCAGGGCTTGCACGGTACGACCGTCAGCTGGACCTCCAGCGAGCCCAAGGTGGTGACTCCCACCGGCGAGGTCCGCCGCCCGGCGTACGGGGAGAAGGCCGTCCGCGTGGCGCTCAACGCCACCGTCAGCCTCGGCAAGGTGAAGGAGAAGCGGCAGTTCCGGCTCACCGTGCTGCCGCTGCCGAAGACGGAGCCGCTGGAGGGCTACACCTTCGCCTACTTCACGGGTGAGGGAACGGCCGACGGTGAGCAGGTCTATCTCGCGGCAAGCAAGGGCAACGACCCGCTGCACTGGGACGAGCTCAACGGCGGCCAGCCGGTGCTGCGGTCGCAATACGGCGACAAGGGTGTACGTGACCCCTTCATCATCCGCTCCCCGGAGGGCGACAAGTTCTACCTGATCGCCACCGACCTCAAGATCTACGGCAACGGCGACTGGGACGCCGCCCAGCGTCGCGGGAGCCGCTACATCGAGATCTGGGAGTCAACGGACCTGGTGAACTGGTCCGAGCAGCGACACGTCCGCGTCTCCTCGCCCCAGGCCGGCAACACCTGGGCGCCCGAGGCCTACTACGACGAGGGGATCGGCGCGTACGTGGTCTTCTGGGCCTCGAAGCTCTACGCCGAGTCCGACCCCGAGCATGCCGGCAACACCCACAACCGGATGGTCTACGTCACCACCAGGGACTTCCGGACCTTCAGTGAGCCCGAGGTGTGGATCGACCCGGGCTACTCGGTGATCGACTCCACCGTCGTCGAGCACCAGGGCACCTACTACCGGTTCACCAAGGACGAGCGGAACAACACCTCGACGACGCCCTGCAGCAAGTTCATCGTCGAGGAGAAGGCCACCTCGCTGCTCGACCTGGACTGGAGCTTCGTCGCGGAGTGCATCGGCAAGGCCACCGCCGACAACCCGGGCATCGACCGCGGCGAGGGACCGACGATCTTCAAGTCCAACACCGAGGACAAGTGGTACCTGTTCATCGACGAGTTCGGCGGCCGCGGATACGTGCCGTTCGAGACGACCGACCTGGACTCGGGCAACTTCTCGATCTCCAGCGACTACCAGCTTCCCAGCCGCCCCCGCCACGGGACCGTCCTACCGGTGACGAAGGCCGAGCTGGACCGTATCCGCACCGTCTACCGCGTGTCCTGAGGAGACCATCGTGCATCGCATCCGTCTACTGACCGTCCTGTCCACCGCCGCCGTCCTCGCACTGCCTCTGGCCTACGCCGCGCCCAGCCTCGGCGCGGACCGACGAGCCGCCGCGCCCGAACCCGACTACACGATCACGGCCCACGCTGGTGCGTCCGGGCCGGAGATCAGCGACACGATGTACGGCGTCTTCTTCGAGGACATCAACTACGCGGCCGACGGTGGTCTCTACGCCGAGCTCGTGCGGAACCGGTCGTTCGAGTTCCTCCCGGTCGACAACCGCTCCTACACCGGCCTGACCGCATGGACCCCGCGAGCCGTCGGCGGCGGCGCCGGGACCGCCACCCCCGTCAACGACGGATCCCGGCTCAACGAGCGCAACCGCACCTACCTCCAGCTCTCGCTGGCCAACGCCGGCGGTGGGACGTACGGGGTCTCCAACAGCGGCTGGAACAACGGTGTCGCGCTCGAGGCCGGGAAGCGCTACGACTTCTCGGTCTGGGCACGCTCGGACGCCGTCGGCGGTACGCCGCTGACCGTGTCGCTGCGCGACGAGTCCGGCGCCAGGGCGTACGCCGATCCGGTCCGGCTCCAGGTGAACGGCGACACCTGGAAGAAGTACGCCGGCACCTTCACCGCGAGCGCCACGACCGATTCCGCTCGGCTGTGGCTCCAGGGCGAGGGTGTCGGCACGCTGCGCCTCGACATGGTCTCGCTGATGCCCGAGGACACCTTCATGGGCCGCGAGAACGGGCTGCGCAAGGACCTCGCCGAGAAGATCGCGGCGCTGAAGCCGGAGTTCGTCCGCTTCCCGGGTGGCTGCCTCGTCAACACCGGCAGCATGTCCGGTTACGACGCCGCCTCCGGATGGCAGCGAGCCCGGTCCTATCAGTGGAAGGACACCGTCGGCCCGGTCGAGGAGCGCGCGACGAACGCCAACTTCTGGGGCTACAACCAGTCCTACGGACTGGGCTACTTCGAGTACTTCCAGTTCGCCGAGGACATCGGGGCGATGCCGCTGCCGGTCGTGCCGGCGCTGGTCACCGGCTGCGGCCAGAACCGCGCCACCGACGACGAGGCGCTGCTGCAGCGCCACATCCAGGACACCCTCGACCTCATCGAGTTCGCCAACGGCCCGGTCGACTCCGAGTGGGGCGCCCTGCGTGCGCAGATGGGACACCCGGCGCCGTTCGGGCTCACTCATCTCGGCGTCGGCAACGAGGAGAACCTCCCGACCGAGTTCTTCGAGCGGTTCGAGAAGTTCCGTGCGGCCATCGAGGCCCGCCACCCGGAGATCACGATCATCAGCAACTCCGGCCCCGACGACGAGGGCGCGCTCTTCGACCAGCACTGGGCGCAGAACAAGGCCGCCGGTGTCGACATGGTCGACGAGCACTACTACAACTCCCCGACCTGGTTCCTGCAGAACAACGACCGCTACGACAGCTACGACCGCAACGGGCCGAAGGTCTTCCTCGGGGAGTACGCCTCCCAGGACAACAAGCTGTTCAACGCGCTGTCCGAGGCGGCGTACATGACGGGTCTCGAGCGCAACGCCGACGTCGTCCGGCTGGCCTCCTACGCCCCGCTGCTCGCCAACGTGGACCAGGTGCAGTGGCGCCCGGACATGATCTGGTTCGACAACGACCAGTCCTGGGGCTCGGCGAGCTACCAAGTCCAGAAGCTGTTCATGAACAACGTCGGCGACCGGGTCGTGCCCAGCGAAGCGAGCGGCAAGGTGATCGAGCCGCGGCCCATCACCGGCGGCATCGGCCTCTCCACGTGGGCCACCTCGGCGGCGTACGACGATGTGTCGGTCACCGCGCCCGACGGGACCGCGCTGTTCGCCGACGACTTCGCGGACGGTGACGCCGAGGGCTGGAGCTCGCTGGCCAACCGTGGGAGCTGGTCGGTCGTCGACGGCGCCTACACCCAGACGGACGCGACTGCCCAGGACACCCTGGTCAAGGCCGCGGACATCACCGCGAGCGACTACGACCTCGAGCTCAAGGCCAAGAAGCTGTCCGGCTCGGAGGGCTTCCTGATCGCGTTCGGGGTGAAGGACTCCGGCAACTTCTACTGGTGGAACATCGGTGGCTGGAACAACACCCGCACGGTCGTCGAGAAGGCCATCAACGGTGGCAAGCAGACCCTGGTCGCCCGGGAGGGCCATTCGGTCGAGACCGGACGCACCTACGACGTTCGCATCGAGGTCCGCGGCACTCGTGTCCGGCTCTTCCTCGACGGCCAGCTCTTCCAGGAGTTCGACGACGACCAGGTCACCGAGCCGTTCGCGCAGGTGGTCACCCGTGACGAGGCGACCGGCGACCTGATCGTCAAGGTCGTCAACGCCCAGGCCGAGCCTGCGGTGACTCGTCTCGACCTCGGCGTGAAGGTCGCCTCCAGGGCGGAGATGACCGTCATCAGCGGCGACCCGGAGGAGCAGAACACGCGTACGGCGCAGCCCATCAAGCCGGTGACGAGCACGATCCGCGGCGTGGACAGCACCTTCACGCGCACGTTCGCGCCGTACTCCGTGACCTTCATCCGCATCCCGACCCGGTAGAGGAGCACCATGTCCGACCACCTGAATCACCTCGTCCTCCGAGCCGGCCTCAGCAGGCGTCACCTCCTGCAGGCCGGGGTCGGCCTCGGGGCAGCGGCTGCGCTCGCCGGGTACGCCACGCCTTCGGCCGCAGCCCCGGCGGGATCCATGCCCGGCGACGCCGAGATCTGGGGCGTGCCGACCCTCAACCCCCTGGTCGAGCGCCGGGCCGACCCGTTCGTCACCCCGCCCGTCGACGGGATGTACTACCTGACCGGCTCCGTGCCGGAGTACGACCGTCTGGTGATCCGTGGGTCGGCCTCGCTGGCCGGGCTCGCCACCGCGGCGGAGTCGGTCATCTGGCGCCGCCCGTCCAGCGGGAAGATGGGCGGCCACATCTGGGCGCCGGAGCTGCACCGCATCGACGGCCGCTGGTACGTCTACTTCGCGGCCGGGGACTCCGACGATGTCTTCCGGATCCGGATGTACGTCATGGAGTCGGCGCTCGCCGACCCGCGCGACCCGGCGGGCTGGGGTGCGCCGCAGCAGATCATCACGCCCTGGATGAGCTTCGCGCTCGACGCCACCACGTTCGAGCACGCGGGCCGCCGCTACCTGGTCTGGGCGCAGAGCGAGCCCGAGATCGCGGTCAACACCAGCCTCTACATCGCCGAGATGAGCTCCCCGTTCGCGATCAGCACCTTCCCGGCGCGGATCGCGACCCCGACCCGCAGCTGGGAGGTGCAGGGCTACAAGGTGAACGAGGGCCCTGCCGTGCTGGTCCGCAACGGCCGGGTCTTCATGACGTTCTCGGCCAGCGCCACCGATGCGCGCTACTGCATGGGCCTGCTCACCGCCCCGGCGGACGCCGACCTTCTCGACCCGGCATCGTGGACCAAGAGCCCCGAACCGGTGTTCACGACCAACGAGCAGACCGGGCAGTACGGCCCGGGCCACAACTCGTTCACGGTCGCCGAGGACGGCGTGACCGACGTTCTCGTCTACCACGCCCGGGACTACCGCGACATCACCGGCGACCCGCTCTACGACCCGAACCGGCACGCTCGCGTGCAGAAGGTGGTCTGGCACGAGGACGGCACGCCCATGTTCGGGGTCCCGGTCGGGAAGGGCGGGCCGATCGTGCGGCTCACCCCGCTGGATGCGCCGGGCTCGTTCGTACGCCACTACGAGTACGCCGTGCGGGTTGACCATGCCCCCAGGGAGCTCGCCGATAGCCAGTTCCGCTTCGTCCCCGGCCTGGCGGGCGACGGGTCGGAGTCGTTGCAGTCGGTCAACTTCCCCGACCGGTACGTCCGGGTCACCGCCGGCACGGTCCGGATCGAGCAGGTCCAGCCGGGTCCGGCGTACGCCGCCGAGGCCAGCTTCCGCAGGGTGCCCGTCAAGGGCGGGATCTCGCTGCAGGTGGCCACGGACCGCGGCGACTACCTCCGGCACGACCGCGGTGCGCTCACCGTCGGTTCCACCCCGGGACGCCGCTCCAGCACCTTCGCCCTGACCTGAGGCCCCAGTTCCCGTCAGCCGGCCGCGATCTCCGCGAGGAGGTCGGCGGCCGGTGCGGGGTGGACGAGCCAGCGGAGGTGGCTGGAGGCGAGGGTGTGGACGGCGTACGGGTTGTCCGGAGTGAGGGCGTCGCCCTCGCGGATCAGCCGGTCCTGCATCGCGGGCGGCATGCTGACGTCCTCGCTGAGCCGGATGAACGCCCGCGGCACCGTGCCCCAGGTCGACGCCTGGGCACGGTCGTCGGGCCCGCCGGCGTCGAGGTTCTCGTCGGGCTGGAAGGTGTTGAGGAACGTACGGAACTCGTCGTCGGTGCCGTCGGCCATGAAGGCGTGCTTGAGGCCGGCGAGCACCTCGGGAGAGGCGGTGCGGAAGTTGCAGCGCAGCAGACCGAGGTCGGCCGGGTTCGCGGCGGCCGCGCCGATCAGCACCGAGGCGTCGAAGGAGGCCATCTCCGGCTCCGAGTTGTACGCGACGGCATCAAGGGTCACCGGTGCCCAGGCCGACACGTAGACCATCTTGTCGATCAGATCCGGGCGGGCGTTGGCGGTCGCGGTCAGGGTGATCCCGCCCCGGCTGTGGGCGACGACGACCACCGGGCCATGCGCCTTCGCTCGCTCGAGCACGGAGACCAGATGGGCGACGTTGTCGGCGAGCGTGACGCCCTTGATCACGCCCGGCGCGGACGCGAGCTCACCGAGGTCCTGGGGTGCCTGGTAGGCCACCGGGAAGGTCGCTTTGAAGCCGTGGCCGGGGAGGTCGACCGCCAGCGAGCGGAACCCGCGCAGCGCGAGCTCGGCCTGCAGCGGCGCGAACGAGAACGAGTTGGCGAAGGCGCCGTGGACCAGGACGAAGGTCGTGTCGGGGGAGGGCATGGCGAGACACTAGCGCCGACTCGAGGGGCGAGCCACGCGGTTTTCGACGGCCACCTGGGGACGTACGAGAAAGAGCCCCGGCCAGCAGCAACCTGCTGGCCAGAGCCCTTCGACGTCGGCGCGGTCAGGCGGCGACCGCCTCCCCGCGAGCGACCATGCCGGCCTCGTTGGAGAGCTTGACCTCCTTGAGGAACAGCGCGAGCGCGAGGCCGAGGAGGACCAGCGGCACGAGGTACCAGAACGCCGGAGCGAGCGCCTCGGTGAAGGCGTCGACGACCCAGCTGTGGATCGGCTCCGGCAGCTGGTCGACGGCGGCCGGGGTGAGGCTCTCGCCGGAGAACCCGGCGCCGTCGGCGGGCATCAGGCCCGAGGAGGCCATCTTCGCGGCCAGACCCTCGAAGTTGTCGGTCAGTCGCGTGGTGAACACGGTCGTGAACAGCGCGGTGCCGACGGTTGCGCCGATCTCTCGGAAGAAGTTGTTCGCCGAGGTCGCGGTGCCGAGCTCGTGCGGGTCGACGGCGTTCTGCACGGCGAGCACGATGGTCTGCATGACCAGGCCCATCCCGGCGCCGAGCACGAAGATCATCAGCCCGAAGACCACCATCGACATGTCGCCGGTGATCGTGGTCATCCAGGCGATCCCGGCCGCGGTGACGACCAACCCGACGATGGGGAAGATCTTGTAGCGACCCGTCTTCGAGATCGCGATACCCGAGCCGATCGCGGTCAGCATCATGCCGGCCATCATCGGCAGCATCAGCAGCCCGGAGCCGGTGATCGAGGCCCCCGTCGACATCTGCAGGAACGTCGGCAGCATCGCCATCGCCGAGAACATGCCCATGCCGAGCACCAGGCCGATCAGCGTGGTCACGGTGAAGGTCGGGTTCTTGAAGAGGCGCAGCGGGATCAGCGGCTCGGGCGCGAGGGTCTCGGTGACGATGAACGCGGCCACCGAGGCCAGGGTGCCGACGAGCAGGCCGAGCAGCTGCGGCGAGGACCAGTCGTAGCCGTCGTGGCCCAGCGACTCCCACGAGGTCAGCAGCACGATGCCGCTGGTGGAGAGCACCATGAACATGATCCCCAGCCAGTCGACCGGTCGCCCGGAGCGGTGCGAGGGCAGCCTCAGGGCGTACCAGGCAACGACGAGCGCGATGATGCCGACCGGTACGTTGATCCAGAAGGTCCAGCGCCAGCCCGGGCCGTCGGTGAGCCAGCCACCGAGCAGCGGGCCGATGACCGCGGAGATACCGAAGAGGGCGCCCATCGGTCCCATGTACTTGCCGCGCTCGGAGGCCGGCACGATGTCGGCGATGATCGCCTGCGAGAGGATCATCAGCCCACCACCGCCGAGTCCCTGGAGACCGCGGGCGGCGACCAGCTCGGGGAACGTCTGCGCCATCCCGCCGAAGAGGGAGCCGAGCGTGAACAGCGCGACGGCGACCAGGAACGGCCAGCGGCGACCCCAGAGGTCACCGAACTTCCCGTACAGCGGCATCACGATCGCGATCGCCATGATGTAGGAGGTGATCACCCACCCCTGGTGCTCGACGCCGTCGAGCTCACCGACGATCGTCGGCATCGCCGTGCTCACGATCGTCTGGTCGAGGGAGGACAGGAACATCGAGGCCATCAGGGCCCCGAAGATCAGCCAGATCGTACGCGGCGTCAGCACGACCAGCGGCTTGTCGGGCGCGTCGGGCGCGACCGTGTGGCTCATGGGTTGGACCTTCCAGGCAGGTGGTGAAGAGGTGAGGACACACGGGTGCCGTGTGACGTGAGAGTCCCGAGAGGTTGCGGCTGGTCGTTCTAGTCGTCGAGGAGCAGGCGGAGCTGGGCGACTGCCTCGGGCAGATGCGCCGCGGCATCGCCCTCGTAGCCCGACCGCGCCCACGCGAGCGCGCTCGACCGCATCAGCAGCCCGGCGACCATCCCGATGGTGTCGTCGTCGACCGGGGAGGGCCGCGCGTTGCGGCGCTCGGAGAGCAGCGCCTCGAGCTCGCCGACGACGCGCTGGTGCCAGGCGATGTGCCGTTGGACGAGGCGGGGTTCGGACATCATCAGCCGCATCGCCCGCTCGCCCTGCTCGATGTTGGGGGCGGCATTCCTGAGGAAGCCCGCCACCAGTGCCTCCAGGTCGGTCATCAGCCGTCCCGAGGGCCCGCCGGAGACGAACTGTGCGCGAACCTCGGCGTCCAGGTCGATCTCCTGGATGCCGAGAACCGCGTCGTCCTTGGAGTCGAAGTAGTTGAAGAACGTACGCGTCGACAACCCCGCCGCCGAGCTGATCTCCTCGACGGTGACGTCGTCGAGCCCACGCTCGCCGACCAGTCGCTGAGCGGCCTCGATCAGCGCCAGCCGACGCTCCCGCTTCTGACGCTCGCGAGCGTTCGGAGGCGGGGTGGAGGTGGGCACGCCACTATTCTTGCATTGAGTGCAAGTTGCAGTCAATGCAAGAATAGTGTGTTGGGTGTTACACGGGCTCGCTCAGGCTCCGGCGGCCGCCTGGTGGAGCGCGCGGATCTCCTCGACGAGTTCGGGGACCGGGCCGACGACCTCGACGGCCGGGGCGACCTCCTGGATCGGCAGCGCTCGCACCGGCGACTCGCCCGCACCCCAGCCGGCCCGCCACGTGGTCAGCTGCTCGGAGGAGGCGATGTAGACGACCCGGCCGACGCCAGACCAACCCTGCGCCGCCGAGCACATCGGGCAGTGCTCGCCCGAGGTGTAGAGAGTCGCCCCGGCCCGCGTCGCCGGGTCGAGCTGGATCGCCGCCCAGCGGGCGAGCTCGATCTCGGGATGCGCCGTCGGGTCGCCGGTCGAGTGCTCGCGGTTACGTCCCTCCTGGAGCGCGTTGCCGGCGCTGTCGGCCAGGACGGACCCGAACGGCCCGTCGCCGTCCGCCAGCGCCTCCGCCGCCAGCTCCAGGCAGCGTCGCAGGTGGGTCATGTCGTTCGGGGTGAGATCGGTGGTCACCGCACCAGTCTGCTGCCGTGCGCCGCAGACGTCGCCTCATTTCGTGCCGGTCAGCCGGCCTCGATCACGGCGCAGGCGATCCGGTCGCCGGCGTCGCCGGTCTTGGTGGTGTCCTCGTCCGGGCCCTCGGGGGCGTAGCGCTCCGGGATGTTGGCGTAGTTGTCCGGGCCGGCGTGGATCATGACCGCGCTACCGTCGGTGTCCCGCAGGTCGTCGAGGGTGAAGGGGCCGGTGAACTCCAGGCTGGCGGTGCCGTCCTCGTTCACGAGGAGCGCCGGCAGATCGCCGAGGTGCTCGCCGTGGGCGCTGTCGTCGGGATTGAGGTGTCCGCCCGCGGAGAGGAAGTCTCCGGTCTTCGAGGGGTCGTCCGGCGCCGCGCTGTCGGCCTCGCACTTGCCGGTCGTGTGCACGTGGAAGCCGTGGTAGCCGGCCGGCAGGCCGCTGACCCGGACGCTGACCTGGGTGGCGCCGTCGTCCTCCTCGATCTCGACGGTCCCGACCCGCTTCCCGTCGGGATCGGCGAGCTTCGCGCTCACCTCGTTGCGGTCATCCGGGTCGGGGTCTGCTGCCTCTCCGCACGCGGCGAGCGTCAGCAGGCCGCACGCGGCGAGCGCGGCGGCGGTGGCACGACGGGACATGGGATACCTCCACGAGAACGGGATCCGGTCACCCCCACCGTACGCCGCGAGGAGGTGAGCGTCGCCCGACACTCAGCAGCCGTCGCGGAGCAGACCGGGCTGGTGCCCGACGGAGACCTCGATGAACTCGACCTTCGCGTCGCGGGAGTCGCCGGAGAGCAGGAAGCCGATCCAGCGGTTGCCGTCCTGGACGACCCAGGTCGTCTGGCCGTAGTCGTTGGTGTTCTGGGTGCCCCTCGCGTAGGCGTCCTGGAGAGCCATGAAGGAGTCGCCGACGGTGATGCCCTGGGCGGTCTCGAGGACGGGCTTGCTCATCCCGAAGGAGCCGATGTTGCCCTGCTGGTCATGGATGACGTCGATGCCGTCGCCGAGCTGCTCAACCCACCTCCAGTGCTTCCCCTCGCAGATGTCCTCGCGCTTGCTGTCGCGGGTCATCCACCCCTGGTCGACCAGGGTGCGTACGTTGCCCTCCGCCTTGATCTTCCCGAAAGCTCCGGGAGCCAGCGGGCCGCCCCAGTCCAGCTTCGGCGTCGGCTCGGCCGACGCAGTGGTGGAGACCGGAACCTCCGACGGAGCCGGGGTGGGAGTCGCGGGCGGCTCGGACGACGGAGCCGAGGACGGCACGGGCGAGGGCGATCCGGCAGTCGGGGCGGGGTCGCTCCCGCACCCGGCCAGGCCGAGTAGCCCGACCACGGCGGTCGCCGCGAGCGCGGCACGGAGGTGGAGGCGGGATGTGGTCATGGGTGACTCCTCGTCGGTCGTACGCCCCGAGCGGGCGTTCTGCCGATCCAGACGGTTCACGGCC
>NZ_JBHVKN010000023.1:0-43106 GCF_042798075.1 Nocardioides sp. NPDC057772 | reverse complement strand
CCGCCGTCATTTCCTGACCGTCACTGCCCGGCGGGCTGCTGCTCGGAACGGGCGAGCAGCCAGCAGACGACCCCGCCGAGGACCAGGACGAGGGTCGTCGCAAGGGTGGTGAATGCGGTCAGGATCAGCATGACGGGGATGTTGTCGATGGACATTGCGGGTGTCATCGCGAGCGACAGCGACACATGCACGCCGATGAGCAGGAGATACGTGACGGGGAGCCCGATAAGCCAACGGCGGCCGGCCCAGGCGGCGCATCCCCAGCCGGCCAGAACCATCACCAGGAACAGCGGTCCGAGAAGGCCCGCGACGGCAGGACTGTAGAAGTCGAGCAGCTGGGGGAGGCCGTACCAGAGCCCGGAGCTCAACAGCCAGGAGAGCATCGGCAGCGCGATACCCAGGAGTCGACCCGTCGGAGTGCGGGCGATGTAGGCAGCGCCCGCTGCCACGACGGCGTACACCAGCGCGTTGAGCACGACGGTCGCGATCGTGGCGAGGGTCATGCTGGTCGTCGAGCCGTCGAGGACGTACGTCAGGACGAGGCCGACCAGCGCGATCGCCAGCTGCAGGATCACCGCGACCACGATCACGACGATGGCGGTGCCCTTGGTCGATCGAGGGGACGCCTCGGTGAGGTGGGTTGGCGGGAACGGCGACGGCGGAGGCGGTGCGGCGTAGCTCATGCCAGGCAGACTGCCCGATCCGCCGCGGGGTGACCACCCCTTTCGGGTAGGACGGTCAGAGGCCGGCGAGGAAGGTTGCGCCATCGATGCTGCCGGGCTCGGCGCTGGTGCGGGCGATGTCGTGGACCGCGCGCTGGACTGCCTCGTTGACAGGCGTCTGGACGCCGTGGAGTCGGCCGAGCAGCACGATCTCGCCGGCGAGGTAGTCGATCTCGACGCCGCTGCCGCGGGCAAGGCTCTGCCACGTCGAGCTGTGGTTGCGACGGCCGCGCCTGGTGATGTGGTCGGCCCGCCGGATCCGGTCCTGGTCGGAGGTGACGACGCTGATCCCGGCGGCGGCGAGGGCGGCCTCGGCCTCGGCCAGGCAGCGGGCGTAGATCTCCTCGTCGCTGGGACCGGGGGCGATCGCGGCGTTGATCCCGTTGCCGAGGTTGTTGAGCAGCTTGCGGTGCTTCCAGGCCATGATGTCGGCGCGCGGCTCGCTCAGGAACCCGGCCTCGACCAGGTCGTTCGCGATCGCGACGGCGGTCTCGTCGATGCCGGAAGGGTAGCGGCCGATGTCGAGGATGCCGGGCTTGTCGCCGGAGTCCTGGACGACGGTGCCGGGGGTCAGGAAGGTGGCGGGGAGCACGACATGGATGGCGTACGTCCGGGCGAACCGCCGCAGGATCCGGGGCTCGTTCGCGACGCCGTTCTGCAGCGCGACCACCGGGGTGCTCGGTGGTGCGTACGCAGCGAGATCCTCGAGCGCGGCCTCGGTCTGCTGGCTCTTGACGCTGAGGAGCACGACGGTGTCCTCGGTCCAGGAGACCTGGCTCGCGTCCGCGACGGCGGCGACGTCGAGGGTCAGGACGCCGTCTGGGGTGTCGAGCCTGAGGCCGGTGTCCTGAATCGCACGGAGGTGCTCACCGCGGGCCACGAGGGTGACCGTGAGCCCTGCCCGGTGCAGCAGACCACCCACGACACCGCCGACAGCCCCTGCCCCGAAGATGACGTAGCGCATGCGCCGAGTCTGGCAAACGACGTGGTCGCTGCGAGAATGGGCCCGTGCGCATCAGGATCGACCTCGCCTACGACGGCACCATGTTCCACGGCTGGGCGACCCAGCCGGGGCTGCGTACGGTCCAGGGCGAGCTGCAGGACGCCCTGGCGACCGCGCTGCGGGTGCCGGCGACGGGGGAGCGGTCCCAGGTCTGGGTGACGGTCGCCGGGCGCACCGACTCCGGCGTGCACGCGCGCGGGCAGGTCGCCCACTTCGACATCGGCGCCGACGTGCTCGAGTCCTCGCGGGGACGCTCGGAGCAGTCGCCGCTCGACTCGCTGGTGCGCCGGCTCAACGGGATCCTCCCGGCCGACCTGCGGGTCCGTGCCGCCGTCGAGGCTCCGGAAGGCTTCAACGCCCGGTTCTCGGCGCTGTGGCGGCGCTACGTCTACCGGATCGTGGACGACCCGGCGTACGTCGATCCGCTGCAGCGAGGACACGTGCTCTACCGCACCCGGCCGCTCGACCTGTCGCTGATGAACGTCGCCTCCGCCGACCTGGTCGGCCTCAACGACTTCGCCACCTTCTGCAAGCCGCGCGAGGGCGCCACCACGATCCGCGACCTGCGCCAGCTCACCTGGGAGCGACGCGCCGACGGGATCATCGAGGCGACGGTTCTGGCCGATGCCTTCTGCCACTCGATGGTGCGCTCCCTGGTCGGCTGCCTGATGGTGATCGGGGAGGGCCGCAAGGACGTCACCTGGGCCAAGGAGTCGCTGGCCTCGCGCTCGCGCTCCTCGTCGATCCCGATCGCGCCGGCCAACGGGCTGACCCTCGAGGAGGTCGCGTATCCGCCCGACGACATGCTGGCGGCCCAGCACCAGCGCACCATGAACCGCAGAGAGGCGAACGAGGTTGACGGGGACTGACGACGAGCACTACTTCTCCGCCGACCCCTCGGTGCCCTTCGAACGGATCCCGGTCTCGGCGACCGTGTGGGACATGGACCTGTCGCTGGTCTCCGGATCGGGGGTCTTCGCCAAGGGTCGCCTGGACATCGGAACGTCGGTGCTGTTCAAGGAGACCGAGCCGCCCGAGGGCGGCCACATCCTCGACATGGGCTGCGGCTACGGGATCATCGGCCTCGCCTGCGCCCTGGCCGCGCCATCCGCCCAGGTCACCGGCGTCGACGTCAACGAGCGCGCCGTGCTCCTCGCGAACGAGAACGCCGCCAAGCTCGGTCTGGGTGACCGCTATCGCGCAGCGGTCCCGGCCGAGATCGACCCGGAGATGACGTACGACGAGATCTGGAGCAACCCGCCCATCCGGATCGGCAAGCAGGCTCTCCACGAGCTGCTCCTCACCTGGCTCCCGCGCCTCGCGCCCGACGGCCGGGCCGTCATGGTCGTCGGCAAGAACCTCGGTGGCGACTCGCTCCAGCGCTGGCTCGGCGAGCAGGGCTTCCCGACCATCCGCATCGGCAGCGCCAAGGGCTTCCGCGTCCTGGAGACCCGCCGCGCCTGAACGGTCCAGGTGCTGGTTTCCGCCGTCCAGCGCGTCTCGAGGTCGACCGCGCCAGATGCGCTGCCAGACTCCGCCCATGACCGATCCTGCGATGATGACTCCCGCGCTGACCAACCGTCAGCGCCTGGCCCGTTCCTACCAGGCCTGGGGCGTCGCGGCGCTGCTGAGCCTGGTGACGGTGCTGCCTGTCTACCTCGCCGTGACGAGCTCCGGGATCGAGCCGTCGCGTTTGGTGAGCGTTCCGGTGATGGTCGTGGTGGGGCTGATCGGGCCGGTCGTCGGGGCGTTCCTGAGCATGCGCGCCGGACTGGGGCGGTTCTGCACCGGGGCCGCGTTCGTCATCATCGCGACCCCGATGACGAGCCTGCCGCTGCTGGCGATCCCGGCGTACCTCCTGGCGCCCTGGATCGCCGTCGCGATCAGCGAGGAGCCGACACCTCAGCGCTGGAACGGCTGACTCGCTCAGGCCCTGCCTGCGGTAGTTCACGGGTGGCCGGGAGAGGGGCGGATCTGAGTATCCGTACCGATGCGTGGCACCGCGCCGGTCCGCCACGATCTGCGCATGAGCAGGTCAGACCCCACCTGGTACCGCGCCATTCTCCGTTCGTACGCAGCCTGGATCGTCGCGGTGGCTCTAGCCGTGGCTGGGTGGCCGATATGGCGTTGGGTGTTGGACGCCGAGGGCTGGGGCGACCCGTTCGCCAGGCTTGGGTGGGTGATCGCCGGTTTCGTGGCGGTCGTCGGTGGGGGTGGCCTTGTCCTGACGAGGCTGGTCGGGCTGCCCTGGCTGAGCGGATGGGCGACCCTGGGGTGCCTTGCGCTCTCGTATACGGCGGCTGCCGTCCACCCGGCCCTCCCCGTGATTCTTCTGGCCTTCGCGCCAGGGGCTGGTGCCGCTGTAGCCGGTACGCCCGCGCCACGTCATCCTGCCTTCAGATGGATCTGCGTCGCGACGTGTGTCTGCGTGCTGGCGCGAGTGTGGAGTGCTGACACCGGGCTGTGATCAGGACAGAACCGGCCCGGGGTGAGTCGGCGAATCCGCAGTAGTCGGGGACCAAACGGTCGGTTACTACCTGGTAGGCCGACCGTTTGATCCCCGACCATCGGCTGCTGGAGCGGAAGGTCAGGCGGGGACCGGGTCCTTCGCGAGCCGGACCGGGAGGCGGTCGAGGCTGTAGACGACCGAGAGGTCGCGCCAGCCGAGGTCGCCGGGGTCGGTGGCCATGGCCAGGTCGGGGAAGCGGCGGGCGAGGCCGGTGAGGGCGGCGCGGAGCTCCATCCGGGCCAGCTCGGCGCCGACGCAGCGGTGCATGCCGTGGCCGAAGGCGAAGTGCATGGTCTCGGCGTTGCGGAGGTCGAACTGCTCCGGCTGCGGCACCACCGCGGGGTCGCGGTTGGCGCCGGTGAGGCTGACCAGGACGACCGCGCCCTTCTTGACCGGCAGGCCGAAGAGGTCGTGGTCCTCACGTGCGAAGCGCGGGAAGGCGAGCTGCACCGGGCACAGGTAGCGGAGCAGCTCCTCGACCACCTTGTCGACCTCGGCCCGATCGCCCGAGCGCAGGAGCTCGTACGCCTCGGGGTTCTGCATCAGCACGTAGGCGCCCATGGAGAGCATCGAGGCGGAGGTCTCGTAGCCGCCGAGGAAGACGCCGTCGGCGAGGCCGCCGAGCTCGACGTCGTCGTACTCCGCACCCTTGTTGCGGATGATCTCGCCGATCATGCCGTCGCCGGGGTCGGCCCGCTGCTGGCGCACCTGCTCGATGAGGAACGTCCTGGTCTCGGTGGCGGCCCCGAAGGCGCCGGCGCCGCCCTCGGAGAGGTCGAAGCGGGCCATGCCGAGCTTGTGGAACTCGTCGCGTACGTCCTCGGGCATCCCCAGGAGCTCGCAGATCACCCGGAACGGGATCTCGAAGCCGAAGTGCTGGACGAGGTCGACCTCGGGGCCGTTGGCCTCCATGCTGTCGAGGGCGTCGGTGACGATCCGGTCGATCATCCCGTTGAGACGACCCAGGCGGCGCATGGTGAACTCCGGGGTCAGCAGCCCGCGGAGCTTGGTGTGGTCGGGCGGATCGGTCATGCCGAGACCACCGATGCCCTCGGCGTCGGTGCGCTTGCGCGTGCCGAGCAGGTGGCGCATGTCGTTGGAGTAGGTGTCCTTGTCGGCGAGGACGTGCTTGGACTCGGCGTGTCCGGTGACCAGCACGATGTCGAGGCCGAGCACCGAGCCGAGCTTGGTGACCGGCGCCTGGGCCCTGCTCTCGGCGAGCAGCGGCACCGGGTCGACGCCGTCACGGCGCAGCGGGAAGGTCAGATGCTCGGGGATCTTGCGCAGCGTGGTGATGTCGGGGATCGGCGACTCCTTGCCCCGCATCGCGAACTGCAGGGCAACCTTGCGGACACGCTCGCTCAGCGGTCGCACCATCGCCCGTAGAGAGGAACTGACCTGGGCAGCAATCGGCATGCGGCCCAGTCTGGACCATCCTCAAACGACGGTCATCAGGAATACCCCTGGTTTGCGGGTGTGTCCTGAATCACCCGTGAAGCACGGTCCTGAACAGCGCACACGTCTCCTCGATCGCGAGCTGCGCGGCCTGCGAGTGGTGGCCCATGGCGAAGAAGCCGTGGATGAGGCCGTCGCAGTGGTGGTAGGTCGTCGGGACCCCCGAGCTCTCCAGCGCCTTGGCGTACGCGATGCCCTCATCACGCAGCGGATCGAACTCCGCGGTCACCACGACCGCCGGTGCCAGACCCTCCAAGGAACCCTTGATCGGGCTCAGCCGCGGGTCGGCGCGGTCGGCGTCGCCGACGTAGTGGTCGGAGAACCACTTCATCGTCGGCAGCTCGAGGAAGTAGCCGTGGCCGTTCTCCGCGTAGGAGGGGTAGCCGCTGGTCATGTCGGTCGCCGGGTAGATCAGCAGCTGGCCGGCGAGCTCGCGGCCCTCGGCGGCGAAGGCCTGGGCCACGGCGGCCGACAGGTTGCCGCCGGCACTGTCGCCGGCGACCGCGACCCGGCTGTCACCACCGAACCTCGCCGTGTTGTCGCTGACCCAGCGAGCCGCCGCCAGGGCGTCCTCGTAGGCGGCGGGGAAGGGGTGCTCGGGCGCGAGCCGGTAGTCGACCGCGACGACCACGGCGTCGCAGATCGTGGAGAGATTGCGGGCCTGATCCTCATGGGTGTCGAGGTCGCCGACCACCCAGCCGCCGCCGTGGAACATCACGATCGTCGGCAGCGGGCCCTGTGTGGTGGGCCGGTAGATGCGTACGTCCAGGTCGCCGGCGGGCCCTGGGATCGCCGATGTCTCCACGGAGCCGACGGGTGGAAGTGGCACCCCCTCGGCCAGCGCGCGATAGAGCGCTCGTGCCGTCGGCGGATCGTAGGACTCCAGGGGCTGGCCCTTTGCGAAGAGAGTGAGCAGGTCAGCGATCTGGCTGTCGAGCGGAGGCATGGCGTCAGTCATATCGGTAATCGCCAAAATGTGTCGAGCGTCACGTTCTACTGATGGGACCGATGTGTCCAACCCGACCGGGAATAACCATTCGACACGGGTGCCAGACTGGAGGGCTGTGGGACATGTGGACGTTGCTGGAGTGCGGTTCCAGCTGCCTGACGGGCGAGTGCTGCTCGATGACGTCTCCTTCCGGGTGGGAGAGAGCGCGAAGGTCGCGCTGGTCGGTGCCAACGGCGCCGGCAAGACGACGCTGCTGCGGATCGTCACCGGGGAGCTGACCCCGACGGCCGGATCCGTGGTGCGCTCGGGCGGCCTCGGGGTGATGCGGCAGATGGTGGGCAAGGGCTCCTCGACCGTCGGTGAGCTGCTGCTCTCGGTCGCGCCCGCGCGCGTGCGTGAGGCGGCCGCGGCGGTGGAGGCGTGCGAGCTGGATCTGATGTCGTCGGAGGACGAACCGCTGCAGATGCGTTATGCGACAGCACTGGCCGAGTACGCCGACGCCGGCGGCTACGACCTCGAGGTCGTCTGGGACGTGTGCACCATGGCCGGGCTCGGGGTGCCCTACGACCGGGCCCGCTACCGCTCGCTGGACACCCTCTCCGGCGGTGAGCAGAAGCGCCTCGTCCTGGAGTACCTGCTCCGCGGCCCCGACGAGGTCCTGCTGCTCGACGAGCCCGACAACTTCCTCGACGTGCCCGGCAAGATCTGGCTGGAGCAGCGCATCCGGGAGTCCCCGAAGACCATCCTCTACGTCAGCCACGACCGCGAGCTGCTGGACAACACCGCGACCAGAGTGGTCACGGTCGAGCTCGGCGCGTCCGGTGCCGGCAACAGCACGTGGACGCACCCTGGCGGGTTCGCGTCCTACCACGAGGCCCGCAAGGACCGGTTCCTGCGGTTCGAGGAGCAGCGCCGTCGCTGGGACGAGGAGCACGCCAAGATCAAGGCACTGGTCCTACGACTGAAGATCAAGTCGGAGTACAACGACGGTATGGCCAGCCAGTACAAGGCGGCCCAGACCCGGCTCCGGAAGTTCGAGGAGGCCGGCCCGCCGGTCGAGCAGCCACGTGAGCAGGCGGTGCAGATGCGGCTGCGTGGCGGGCGCACCGGCAAGCGGGCGGTGGTCTGCGAGTCGCTCGAGCTCACCGGGTTGATGCGTCCGTTCGACCTGGAGGTCTGGTACGGCGAGCGGGTTGCCGTGCTGGGGTCCAACGGCTCGGGCAAGTCCCACTTTCTGCGTCTGCTGGCGCGCGGCGGCACCGATCCCGATGTGGAGCACCGCCCCGTCGAGGACACCCCCATCGAGCCGGTCCGCCACCGTGGCAAGGCCAAGCTCGGCGCCCGCGTGCGGCCGGGCTGGTTCGTGCAGACCCATGCCCATCCGGAGTTGGTGGGACGTACGCTGCTCGACATCTTGCACCGCGGCGAGGCCACGCCTGACGGTCGGGGACGTGCCGGGATGGGCCGGGAGGCCGCCTCCCGGGTGCTCGACCGCTACGAGCTCGCGCACGCCGCGGAGCAGACCTTCGACTCGCTCTCGGGCGGCCAGCAGGCCCGTTTCCAGATCCTCCTGCTGGAGCTGTCAGGCGCCACGTTGCTGCTGCTCGACGAGCCGACCGACAACCTCGACGTCCAGTCCGCCGAGGCGCTGGAGGCGGGGCTGGAGTCGTTCGAGGGCACCGTCATCGCGGTCACCCATGACCGCTGGTTCGCCCGGGGCTTCGACCGCTTCCTGGTCTATGGCGCCAACGGCGACGTCTACGAGTCCCCAGAGCCGGTCTGGGACGAGACCAGAGTGGAGAGGTCACGATGAGTGAGCTGGTGATCGAGCGCGTCGACCCGTTCGACGACGACGTCTTCGACGCGTGGTACGACGTGATGACCGCGTCGTGGCTCGACGTACGCGGCCCCGACGCCGATCTGTGGGCACGTGAGGAGCAGCGCGTCGAGCTGCAGCAGCAGACCGAGAAGACCGACCGGCGGGCGTACGTCGGCCGGGTCGGCGACACGACGGTGGCCGCCGCCTGGGTGGCCATGCCGCTGCTCGACAATCTCCACCGGGCCACGATCGTCGTGGCCGTGCTGCCGGCCCACCGCAGGCGTGGCCACGGCACCGCTGTGCTGGACCATGTCGAGGCGGAGGCCCGCGCCCAGGGACGTACGTCGCTGACGGGTGAGATCTGGTGGCCCTGGTCGCTCGGCTCTGGCGGCGAGGGCTCGCCGGGTCGCGACTTCGGCGTGGCGCGGGGCTATGCGCCCGCCCTGGTGGAGGTACGCCGCCTGTTGAGGCTCCCGGTGCCCGACGACGTCCTCGATCGGTTGGCGGCGCAGGCCGCCGAGCGGCACGGCGACTACACGCTGAGGTCCTGGGTCGGCAGGGTGCCCGACGACATCGTCGAGAGCTGGGCGGTTCTCGACGCCAGCCTGGAGACCGAGGCACCCACCGGTGACCTGGACATCGAGGCGCCCGAGCCCGACGTGGCGAAGGTGCGCGAGACCGAGGAGCTGGTCGCCGCCCAGAAGCGGACCCTCTACCACTCGGTGGCGCTGGACGGCGACGGCAAGGTGGTGGCCTACACGGTGATCGGCTACTCCAGCCGGGACGGCAAGAGCTACCAGTGGGGCACCCTGGTCGAGGCGGCTCATCGGGGCCACCGGCTCGGGCTGGCGGTGAAGGTGGCCAACCTCCGGCTGCTCCAGGCCGAGCGTCCGGAGGTGCCGACCCTGGGGACGTACAACGCCGAGGTCAACCGCCACATGATCCAGGTCAACGAGGCCATGGGCTTCGAGCCGGTCGAGTGGCTGTGCAGCGTCCAGAAGCAGGTCTCTTGAGTCGAGCGGTGGCGATGCACTAGCGCCTCACACCCGGTCAGAGTCGGGCATGAGGCGCTCGGATGGTGGCACCCCGCGGCGCTGAGACCCCTGCGGATCCCTGCGTCTTGCGGGGAGATCAGGAGGCGTCGGAGTCCAGGGTCACCTTCTCGGTGTGCTCCTCGCCGTTGCGGGTCCAGGTGACCTCGACCTCGTCGTTCGGGCGGTAGGAGCGGACGGTCGCCACGAGAGAGTCCGATCCGGTGATGACGTGGTCGTCGACCTTGGTGATGATGTCGCCCTTCTGGAGGCCGGCCTTCTCGGCGGTGCTGCCCGAGCTGACCTCCTGGACCTGGGCTCCGGTGACCGAGTTCTGGCCGTTCTGGGCCGCGGGAGCGTCCGAGACCGAGATGCCGAACTGTGCGTGGGTGGCCTGCTCGCCCTTCTCGAGCTGCTCGACGATCGGGCGGATCTCGTCGATCGGGATCGCGAACCCGATGCCGATCGAGCCTGCGTCCTCACTGGTCGCGCCGCCGCCGGAGCGGATCGAGGCGTTGATGCCGACGAGGTTGCCGTTGAGGTCGACGAGCGCGCCACCCGAGTTGCCGGGGTTGATCGCCGCGTCGGTCTGCACCGCCGGGTAGACGGTCGCCGCGCCGTTCTGGTCCACACCGACGTTGACCGGACGGTCGAGCGCGCTCACGATACCGGTGGTCACCGTGGAGTCGAGCCCGAACGGGGAGCCGATCGCCACGACGCTCTGGCCGACGGTGAGGTTCGACGACTTGCCGAACGTGATCGGGGTCAGGCCGGAGACGCCCTGGGCCTTGATCACGGCGGTGTCGGTGAGCGGGTCGGTGCCGAGGACCTCGGCGGAGGCGGACGTACCGTCGTTGAAGTCGACCGTCACGCTGCCACCGTTGGCGGCCAGCTCGACGACGTGGTTGTTGGTCAGGATCGTGCCGTCGGACGAGATGACGACGCCGGAGCCCGAGCCGGAGCCCTGCTGGGAGCCGACCTCGATCTTCACCACCGAGGGGAGGACCTTGGCCGAGACCTTCTCGATGCTGCCCTCGGGGGCCTTCGCGTCGACGACCTGGGAGGTGGCCGGCGTGTGCGCGCCGCCGCCGGTGCCGTCACCGGCGAGGGCGTCGTAGATCGCCGCGCCCCCGACGCCCGCGGTGCCGCCGGCGACCAGGGCACCGGCGAGGACCGCCGCGACGAGACCGGTGCGACCGGTGCGCTTCTTGGCAGGCGCCGCCGGCGCGGCCGGCATGACAGAGGTCTGGGCCGGCGGGGCCGCGAACGGGCCGGCGGGGTGCTGGGTGGATCCGGCAGGAGGAGCCGGGGGAGTCCACTGCGGCGGGGTCCCACTCGGCTGCTGAGGAGGGAGTTCGGTCATGTCTTCGAGTGTGGCCAGCGTCCCTGTGAACCGGCTGAGACAGGGCTATGCGGTCTCGAAGAGAAGCCGGGAACCTGCCTATTCGGCCTCGATCCGCAGAGTCACCTGCTTGAGCAGGGCCGCCAGCTCCGTACGCTGCTCGGAGCTCAATGTCTGCAGCAGCCTGGTCTCGGCCTCGCCCCGCAGGTCCATCGCCCGTCGCCAGATCTCGATGCCCGCCTTCGTCGCCTCGACGCTGATCTTGCGGCGGTCCTCCACCGAGGCCGTACGCCGCACCCACCCGGCCTTCTCCATGCTGTCGAGCCGGCCCGTCATCCCGGCCGGGCTGATGTCGAGGTCCTTGGCGAGGGCGGTGGGCGAGGCGTGGCCGGGGGTGTCGCGGATCATCAGCATGTGGAGGGTCTTGTATTCGAAGTGGGCCAGCCCGACCTCGCTCGCGGCCGCGGCGAGGGCGTCGTCGAAGAACTTCGCGATGAACCCGATCCGCACCGTGATCGCCTCGATCTCGTCGTCGAAGTCGACGTCGATCCAGTGGTCGCGCCATCGGGCGACGTGACGGTCGGCCCGGTCTTCGGTGTCTGCCATGGGCCGAGCCTACCTTTCGCTCTCTGATAATTCGATGGCGAATAGTTCGCTGACGAATTACCTTGAAGGCATGACCGCTACCGCCGACGCGCCGGCCAAGCGCCCCACGCCGCTGAGGCACCGCAACTTCCGCCGGCTCGTCACGGGGACGGCGTCCTCGTCGCTGGGCAATGCGATCACTCCGGTCGCGCTGGCCTTCGCGGTGCTCGACCTGGGTGGCACCGCGACCCAGCTCGGCCTGGTCGAGGCTGTGTTCGCGGCCTGCCAGGTGCTGACCACGCTGGCCGGGGGCGTCCTCGGCGACCGCGTCTCGCGCAAGGTGATGATGGAGGGCACGGCGGCGATCAGCGCCGTCGTGATCGGGTCACTGGCCGCGACGGTGATCCTCGGCGTCGCCACGATCCCGTCGATCGCGGTGATGGGTGGCCTCGCCGGCATCGTGGCGGCGCTCAACCAGCCCTCGGCGATGGCGATGACCAAGGTCGTCGTGCCCGAGGAGGATCTCGGCGCCGCCATCTCGCTGCGGTCGCTGCTCCAGACCACCGCCGCGACCGTCGGCTACGCCCTCGGCGGGGTGCTCGTCGCGGCCGTCGGGCCGGGGTGGGCGATCTCGATCGACGCGGTCACCTTCGCCATCGCCGCGATCGCCTACTCCGGGATGCGCGTCCCGCACGACCGAGAGCCGCGCAAGGCCTCGATGCTCGCCGACCTGGGGGAGGGCTTCCGCGAGGTGATGCGGCACTCGTGGCTGTGGTTCCTGATCCTGCAGGCGCTGCTCTACCACCTGTTCTGGTCGGGTGCCCACAGCGTGCTCGGGCCGATCGTGGTCGGCGAGGGCATCGGTAGGGCGTCGTGGGGGTTCGCGCTCGCAGCCCTGATGGCGGGCTTCTTCGTCGGTGGCCTGTTCTGCCTGCGGTTCCGCCCACGCCGGCTGCTCTCGGTGGGCGTGGTCTTCCTCGCGATGACCGGTCTCTTCCCGATCTCGATGGCCGTCTCCGACACGCTCTGGCCGATCCTGCTCGGCGCCTTCCTGCACGGGTTCGGGCTGCAGGTCTTCGACGTCTTCTGGCAGATCGCGATCCAGCAGGAGATCCCCGAGGACAAGCTCTCCCGGGTCTACTCCTTCGACATCGTGGGCTCGTTCGTCGCCCGCCCCGTCGGTCTCGCGCTCGTCGGACCGGTCGCCGTCGCGGTCGGCTTCGACACCTGGCTGCTCGTGGTCGCCGCGGTGATCTCCGGCAGCGCGCTGCTGTCGATGTCCTTCGCAGGCGTACGCCGCCTGGAACGTGCGCCCGAGCAGGGTCTCGTCTAGGAGGCCGTCACCGGAAGGCCGAGCGCCATCAGGTCCCGGCGGAGCTGCTCGGCCCCGGTGAAATGGATCGCCTGCATGCCGAGAGCCGCGGCGGCGGCAACGTTGGCGACGCTGTCGTCGATGAACGCCAGCCGCTCCAGCGGGAGTCCGGCGCGCTCGGCGACGAGGCGGTAGATCGCCGGGTCGGGCTTGGCCAGGCGCACCTCACCGGAGACCACGACGTCGGCGAGCAGCTCGATCACGTCGTACGTCGCGGGAGCGTGGGGATAGAGCTCGGCCGACCAGTTGGTCAGCCCCAGCTGCGGGAATCCGACGGCCGCGAGCTCGCGGACCAGCTCATGGGTGCCGGGGACCGGACCGAGGAGCGAGAGCGGGAAGTTGTCGACGTACGCCGCCCCTGCCGCGATCCACTCGGGCGCCTCCTGCTCGAGCACCGTGAGCGCCTGGGCCCAGGTGCGGCCGGCGTCCTGGGCGTAGTTCCACGAGCCGAAGTCGTAGGACTCCAGGAAGGCACGGGCGTCGGCGTCACCGATGCCGGCGGCGATCGCGGGGAGCGGGTCCCAGCGGATCAGCACATTCCCGAAATCCCAGACGACCCCGTCCACCACGGCCGTGGTGGACGGGGTCTGCGTGTCGGGAGCCGTCACGCCCAGCGCACGTCGCGCGGCACGAACTCGAGACCGCGCTCGCCGGTGTAGATCTGCTTCGGACGGGCGATCTTCTGCTCCTTGTCCTGGACGAGCTCCAGCCACTGGGAGAGCCAGCCCGGCGTACGCCCGATGGCGAACAGCACGGTGAACATCTCCGGGGGGAACTCCAGGGCCTCGTAGATCAGGCCGGAGTAGAAGTCGACGTTGGGGTAGAGCTTGCGCTTGACGAAGTATTCGTCCTCGAGCGCGATCTTCTCCAGCTCCTGGGCGATGTCGAGGAGCGGGTTGGTGCCGGTCACCTCGAACACGTTGTAGGCCTGCTGCTTGATCAGCTTCGCCCGCGGGTCGTAGTTCTTGTAGACCCGGTGGCCGAAGCCCATCAGCCGCTCGTTGCCGGCCTTGACGCCCTCGATGAAGGCGGGGATGTTCTCCACCTTGCCGATGCGGCGCAGCATCCGGAGCACGGCCTCGTTGGCGCCGCCGTGGAGCGGGCCGAAGAGGGCGCCGACGCCGGCGGCCACCGAGGAGTAGGGGTCGACCTGGGTCGAGCCGACGCTGCGGACCGCGTTGGCGGAGGCGTTCTGCTCGTGGTCGGCGTGCAGGATGAAGAGGGTGTCGAGCGCCTTCTCGATGCGCTCGTCCGGTGCGTACTTCGACTCGCTCATCTTGAAGAGCATGGAGAGGAAGTTGCCGGTGTAGGACAGGTCGTTGTCCGGGTAGACGTACGGCTTGCCCTGCGCGTGCCGGAACGCCCAGGCGCCGAGGGTCGGCATCTTCGCGATCAGCCGGATGATCTGCAGGCGGCGGTTGTCGGGGTCGGAGATGTTGGCGGCGTCCGGGTAGAACGTCGACATCGCACCGACCGACGCCATGAGCATGCCCATCGGGTGGGCGTCATAGCGGAAGCCCTGCATGAACTCCTTGATGTTCTCGTGCACGAACGTGTGGTAGGTGATCTCGTGCACCCACGCGTCGTACTCCTCCTTGGTCGGCAGCGCGCCGTGGACCAGGAGGTAGGAGACCTCGAGGAAGTTGGAGTTCTCCGCGAGCTGCTCGATCGGGTATCCGCGATACTCGAGGATCCCCTTGTCGCCGTCGATATAGGTGACGGATGATCGGCACGAAGCGGTATTGACGAAGCCGGGGTCGTAGACGGCCAGGCCGGGACCTTCTTCTTGGGTAGCCGGGTCGGCGGCCTTGATCTTCCCCAGGTCGGCGGCGCGGATGGTGCCGTCGGTGATCGGGATGTCGTACTCCACCCCGGTGCGGTTGTCACGCACTGTTAGAGATTCGGTCACGATCAGCAACGGTAACCCTCTTGAAATCGCCTACGTAACTCGGCGTCCCACCCATTGGCCGATTTCGACTCAGAGTCGGAACCTGTTCCGTGCCGGGTGGGTGTCGCCGGACGGCTCGTCGTCGCCGAACCGGGTGAGCGCGTCGCGCAGCCGATGGAGGTCGCGAACGGTCTGCACCGACCGCCCGTCCTGGGTCTCGTCCTCTCCGCGGAGCGCACGCAGCGCCTCCTGGATCTCGGTCTCGCTCGGCTCCCCGGTCATGGGGACATAATCTAGGTGCCCGGGCCAAGGGAAGCGACCGCGGGTTGTTCCGGCTCGCGGATCCCAGGGCTGGCAGATTTCTGTCAGAAGTCTGTGAGGTCGGGCGCGCAGCATGGTCGGACGATGGTCGCGGAAGCGGCTGGAGACGCCATCATGCTCGGGGGGACTCGATGCTGCGGATTCACTTCACCTACGAGGACCTTGCCCGGGTCAGGATCGCCGACGGACCCGATGCGCTCTGGGAGGTGCAGCTCAGCCTGCATGCGCTCCAGACGCACGGGCGCTCCGTGGAGCTGACGCCGTGGCGTCGACACACGCTGCACACACTGCCGCGCGAGGTGGTGCGACCGCTCGCCGAGATCGCGCCACCGCGCGGCATCTCGCCGGACTTCCTGACGCCGTCGGGCGGTGCTCACGGGTTCGGCGACGGGATGGAGATCTCGTTGCGTACGCCGAGGGCCACGATCTCCGCGCAGGTGGCCGCCATGGCGGACCAGCGTCGGCTGACCCCCTGGCTCGAAGCCGTACGTCGTGCCGAGACGTCGGCGCTGCGTACGTTGGGGCGGGCGGTGGCGATCTATCACGAGGGCGCGATCGCGCCGGTGTGGCGATCGTTGTCGGACGTCGTCGCCGCGGACCGGCGCATGCGCGCTCAACAGATGTCCGCCAGGGGCGTCGGGGCGGTGCTGGCCGGGCTTCCCGGGTGCCGTTGGCGGGCGCCGGTGCTGGAGATCGAGAACTACAAAGACGCCGAGGTACGCCTCGAGGGCCGTGGCCTCCTGCTCCAGCCGTCCTACTTCTGCGAGCCGGACACCCCGATCAAGCTGTGCGATCCCGGGCCGGAGCCGATGCTGGTCTATCCCACTGCCAAGCCGGCCACCGGACTCACGGCTTCGGCAGAGTCGGCATCGGTGCCCGGGCGGTCGGTGACCGCGCTGTTGGGGCGTACGCGGGCGGCCGCGCTCGCCGCGATCGGGACCGGGTGCTCGACCGGTGAGCTGGCCCGCCGGTGCGAGATCTCGGTCGGCTCCGCCAGCCAGCAGGCGAGCATCCTCCGCGAAGGCGGACTCATCACCACCCGGCGCGTGGGCACCTCGGTCTGTCACGAGATCACCAGCCTCGGGGTGCAGCTGCTGAGCGGAGCGGCGGCGTCCTGATACGCCTTTCGGCCCTGGCCAAAAAGGTTTCGCCGACGTGGCCGCCGACCCGAACCTCGGAGCGTCATTGCTCCACATCAGGTTCTCTGAAAGGAAAGCTCATGATCAAGCGCATCCTCGCGGCGGCGGCACTCACGATGGCGGTCACCAGCATCAGCTCCGGCGCCATGGCGGCGACCGGCGAAGGCACGGACGCGGCGACGAAGGCCGGCGACGACGCTCGGGAGGGCGTGGTCGCGGCCGCGGTGTCGCCGACGGTCTCGCCGGCGGCAGAGGCGGTCGCCTACCGGGCGACCGGTGTCCGGGAGTACGACTGCCCGTCGGGTCGTCTGTGCGTGGACGTGTGGGACCCGACCCGCAGCACCTACAAGGTGTTCCAGTTCTACCGGTGCCAGACGCACTCGCTCTCCGCCTTCTACTCGACCAACACCCCGGAGTTCGAGAACAACCAGACCAGCGGAACCAACACCTACTTCGAGCGGAGCTGGGGTGACCGGTACCTGAGGTCGACCGCGAAGCACGGTGAGCGCTCCATCAACTGGGACCCGATCAACTTCATCGACGTCTGCTGACCACCAGCAGCGCGCAGCGGAGCCGACGGGCGATCTCATGTCGAGATCGCCCGTTCTGCGTGGCGCAGCTTGCCGATCGGATCTCGCCCCCGAACCTCCCGGGCCTGCTCTCGCCCACCGGAAGCGAGCAGACCAGCGGATCAGCCCTCGAGCGCTCGGCGGACGAACTCCTCGCGGGTCGCGACGGAGGCACGTGAGACGGCGGCGTGGCCGGCCATCAGGTCGAAGCCGTGGAACCCGCCGCCCCACATGTGGAGGTCGACGCTGACCCCGGCCTCCGAGAGCCGCCGGGCGTAGTCCAGGGTCTCGTCGCGGAACGTCTCCGCCGAGCCGGTGTCGATGTAGGTGCGGGGGAGGCCGGTGAGGTCCTCGGCGCGGGCCGGCGCTGCGTACGGGGAGACGTCGGGGCCGCCGCGGCGGTCGCCGAGCAGCGCCGTCCAGCCGAACAGGTTGGCCTGGCGGTCCCAGACGCCCTCGTCGTCGAGCATGTGGCTGCTGTGGGTCTCGAACCGGTCGTCGAGCATCGGGCAGATCAGGATCTGGTGGCTCAGCTTCGGGAAGGCGCGGTCGCGGGCGAGCAGCGCCGTGCCGGCGGCGAGGCCACCACCGGCACTCGCTCCCGCGATCATGATGCGCTCGGGCTCGATGCCGAGCTCGGCCGCGTTCTCGGCGGTCCAGACCAGGCCGGCGTAGCAGTCCTCCACGGGCGCGGGGTCGGGGTGCTCCGGAGCGAGGCGGTACTCCACCGAGACGACCACGGCGTTGCCGGCCGCGACCTGGTCGAGGAACATCTCCACCCCGAGCCGGCGGTTGCCGATCACCATGCCGCCGCCGTGGGTGTGATAGACCGCCGGCCGCGGTGGGCCATCGGTGGCGGGGCTCAGGATCAGCAGCGTGATGTCGGGGTCGCCCTCGGGGCCGGGGACCTGACGCTCCTCGACCGTGACCGCACCGCCGACGGTCAGGTCCACCGGCTCCATGCCGGGGAAGCCGTCGGTGCTCTGCTGCCGGGCCACCGAGAGGGTTTCGGCCGAGAGGGACGGCATCGCCTCGCGTACCAGCTCGAGGACCGGTACGAGCTCCGGGTCGAACGGCGGGCGGACGGGCGCGTCGGGGAAGATCTGGTCGTCGGTCGTCTCGGTCATGGGGGGCCACTCCTTCGGTGAACGGGGGTGTACCCAGCGTCCTCCCGGGTTCATACCTCACGGAACCCGGCCTGTGGCGGGAATCACATCGACCGCTCCCGCCACCCGGCGGGCCGGGTCCCGGTTGAGCCCTCGGGAGAAACCGATGTGCGGTCGAGGGGTGCGCCGGGGGAGAATGGGAGACCTCATGTCCGAGTCCGACCAGCCCGCCGCCACCTCCGTCGCGATCACCTATCCCGCGGAGCTCCCGGTCACCCAGCGCCGCGAGGACATCGCCGCGGCCATCCGTGACCACCAGGTCGTGATCGTCGCCGGTGAGACCGGGTCGGGCAAGACGACGCAGCTGCCCAAGATCTGCCTGGAGCTGGGCCGCGGATCGAACGGGATCATCGGGCACACCCAACCGCGCCGGATCGCGGCCCGGTCGGTCGCCGAGCGGATCGCCTCCGAGCTCGGCACCGAGCTCGGGGATCTCGTCGGCTATCAGGTGCGGTTCACCGACAAGTCCTCCGCCGCGAGCCGGATCAAGCTGATGACCGACGGCATCCTGCTCGCCGAGCTGCAGCGCGACCGCGACCTGCGTCGCTACGACACGATCATCATCGACGAGGCCCACGAGCGGTCGCTCAACATCGACTTCCTGCTCGGCTACCTGCGCCGGCTGCTGCCACGGCGGCCGGACCTGAAGGTGATCATCACCTCCGCGACGATCGACCCGGAGCGGTTCGCGGCCCACTTCTCCGACCCGAGGACGGGCGAGCCGGCGCCGATCATCGAGGTCTCCGGCCGCACCTACCCGGTCGAGGTCCGCTACCGCCCGCTGATGGAGCTCTCCGAGGAGGACGAAGAGGGCGAGGTCGTCGTCCGCGACCAGACCGAGGCCATCGTCGACGCGGTCAAGGAGCTCTCCGCCGAGGGACCCGGCGACGTGCTCGTCTTCCTCCCCGGCGAACGGGAGATCCGCGACGCGGCCGACGCCCTCGCCGACGCGCTCGGCCTGAACCGCGGCGGCCCGTCGACCGGTCTGGTCGAGATCGTGCCCTTGTTCTCGAGGCTCTCGGCCGCCGACCAGCACCGCGTCTTCTCACCCCACACCGGCCGCCGGATCGTGCTCGCCACCAACGTCGCCGAGACCTCGCTGACGGTCCCAGGGATCAAGTACGTCGTCGACACCGGCGTCGCCCGCATCTCCCGCTACTCCGCACGCACGAAGGTGCAGCGCCTGCCCATCGAGCCGATCTCGCAGGCCTCCGCGAACCAGCGCTCGGGGCGTACCGGGCGGGTCGAGGCGGGCATCGCGATCCGGCTCTACTCCGAGGAGGACTTCCTCGGGCGGCCGGAGTTCACCGACCCGGAGATCCTGCGGACCAACCTGGCTTCGGTCATTCTCCAGATGGCCTCCCTCGGGCTCGGCGACATCGCCCGGTTCCCGTTCGTGGAGGCGCCCGACCGGCGCAACATCACCGCCGGCGTACAGCTGCTGGAGGAGCTCGGCGCGATGCGGGGCCAGCGGCTGACGAAGCTGGGCCGGCGGCTGGCGAGGCTGCCGATCGACCCGCGGCTGGCGCGGATGGTGCTCGAGGCCGAGCGGCTCGGCTGCGTACGCGACGTCATCGTCGTCGCCGCCGCGCTCTCGCTCCAGGACCCGCGCGAGCGTCCGGGGCAGGACCACCCCAAGGAGCAGGCTCAGGCCGACCAGCTGCACGCCAGGTTCAAGGACGAGACCTCCGACTTCCTGACCTGGCTCAACCTGTGGCGCTACCTCAAGGAGCAGCAGCACGAGCTCTCGTCGAGTGCGTTCCGGAGGCTGTGCAAGCGGGAGTTCCTGCACTACGTACGCGTCCGGGAGTGGCAGGACCTGGAGTCGCAGCTGCGGCAGGTGTGCCGGGAGATGAAGATCGACCTCGGCAAGGGGCACCGTGACATCGGTCACGAGGACGGCGACGACAAAGCGGCCTATGACGCCGACGGGATCCATCAGGCGCTGCTCTCCGGCCTGCTCTCGCACATCGGGGCGCTGGAGGAGCGCGACAAGAAGGCGGATGCCGCTGCCGGTCGCGACCGGCGGCGGCCGGGTCCGCGGGAGTACGAGGGCGCGCGCGGTGCGAAGTTCGCGATCTTCCCCGGATCGGCGCTGCACCGGAAGAACCCTCAGTTCGTGATGTCTGCCGAGCTGGTCGAGACCTCGCGTCTCTGGGCCCGGCAGAACGCCTCGATCAAGCCCGAGTGGGCCGAGCGACTCGGCCGTGACCTGGTCAAACGCACCTACTCCGAGCCGCACTGGTCACAGAAGCGCGCCTCGGTGATGGCCCGGGAGAAGGTGACGCTCTACGGCGTCCCGCTGGTCGCCGACCGTCCCGTGGCGTTCGGCAAGATCGATCCCGAGCTCTCCCGTGAGCTCTTCATCCGGCATGCGCTGGTCTATGGCGAGTGGCGTACCAACCATCGGTTCCTCCGTGACAACGCCAAGCTGATGGAGGAGGCGGAGGAGCTCGAGCACCGGGCCCGCCGCCGCGACATCGTGGTCGACGAGCACGCGCTCTTCGACTTCTACGACCGCCGGCTGCCGGCATCGATCGTGTCGGGGGCTCACTTCGACCAGTGGTGGAAGCAGGCCCGCCGGGAGACGCCCGACCTGCTCACCTTCGACCTCTCGATGCTCACCAACGAAGCCGCCGGTGAGGTGACCGAGGCGGATTTCCCGGCCGAGTGGGCTCTGCAGAATCCTGGGGGCGGCCCGCTGACCTTCTCGCTGAGCTACCAGTTCGAGCCGGGTGCGGCCGACGACGGACTGACGATCGACGTGCCGGTGGCGACCCTCAACCGGGTCGGAGCCGACGACTTCTCCTGGCTGGTGCCGGGGCTGCGCGAGGAGCTGGTGACCGCGCTGATCCGGTCGCTCCCCAAGCAGTTGCGGGTCAGCTTCGTGCCGGCTCCCGACAAGGCGCGGGCGTTCCTGAAGGAGACACCTCCGGGTGAGGAGCCGCTGCTGACGGCGCTGGAGCGCTGGGCGCGCTCGACCGCCGGCGTGCACATCCCGCGCGAGGCGTGGGACTGGGACAAAGTGCCCGAGCACCTGCGGCCGACCTACCGGGTCGTGGGCGAGGACGGCCGCGAGACGGCTCGCGGCAAGGACCTGGACGCGCTCAAGGCGCCGCTCGAAGGCGAGTTCGAGGCAGCGATCGCCGAGGTCGCCGCCTCCGCGGGCCACACCCGCACCGGCGAGACCTCGTGGGTCTTCGGGTCGATCTCCACGACGGTGACGGAGAAGCGGGCGGGCCACGAGGTCACCGTCTTTCCGTGCCTCTCCGACGAGGGCACGACGGTGGGGTTGGTGGTCGCCGGGTCTGTCGAGGAGGCGGAGGCCCGTCACCGGCTCGGCGTCGCCCGGCTGCTGCTCCTGGCGCTGCCCGACGTCGGCAAGCAGGTGGTCGACGGGCTGACCACCATGGAGAAGCTCGCGCTGGCCGGCTCTCCCTACCCCAGCGCCGCCGAGCTGGTCGAGGACTGCCGAGCGGCCGTCGTCCGCCAGCTGGTCGATGCCCGTCCGCTGCCGCGCACCGAGGAGACGTACGCCGCGCTGCTGGCCGCCGCCGGCAGCCAAGCCGATCTGGTGGCGGCCGTTCGGGCGGTCCTGGCCGACGTGATGCGGGCCCTCGAGGCGTACCGCGAGACAGACAAGGCCCTCTCCGGACGGGCCGACATGTTCCAGCTCCCTGCCCTGACCGACATGAAGGAGCAGCTCGCTCGGCTGGTCCACCGCGGCTTCGTCGCGGAGGCCGGTGCCCAGCACATCCGGCGCTACCCGACCTATCTGAAGGCGATCGTCGAGCGCCGTCGCAAGCTCGACAGCGACCTGCGCGGCGACCGCACGACCCACGACCGGATCGCGTCGCTCCAGGACGCCTACCTGCATCAGGTCGAGGCGCTGGCCGAGGGCCGTCCGCCCGGGCCGCGACTGCGCCAGGTGCGGTGGATGCTCGAGGAGTACCGCGTCCAGCTCTGGGCGCAGCAGCTCGGCACCGCCGAGAAGGTCTCCGACGCGCGCATCCGCAAGCTGCTCGGCTGATCTCGGAACGGTGCCGAGCCGGCGCGGGCGCGGTGTAACACGTCGTTCGTAGGACTATCCGGTCGTTCTGACAGGGCGACCAGTCCTACGAACGACGTGTTACATGGCCGCGGCGGCCGCTACGCTCGATCTGATGCCCAGAGAGTTTCATTCGCCGATGCGTCCCGGGGACGGCTTCTTCGACTCCCTCCTCGGGGGCGACGACCCTGCCCTGGTGCAGGAGGCGGCCGACGCGGCGGCGACGGCGCTCGTACGCGGCGCGCGGGAGAGCGACGACCCCGCGGTCGCCGAGCGGATCCTGCACCTGGCCGAGTCCGAGGGCATCGAGACGATCGCGGAGGTGTGGTCGAGCTCGCCGGCGGAGTCGCTGGCCGGCTGTCTGTGGCGGCTCTACCTGCTCCGCAGCTGGGTCTACGCCGACCCGGTCGGCGCCGCGCGCGAGTTCGAGGCCGGGCGGGCGAAGGCCCAGGTCGCGCAGGTCGTGGCCGGGGTCGCGGAGCCGCCGGGCCCGCAGGAGCTGAAGGCGATGGTCGACGAGGTGCTGCGTGGCATCGCCGGCAGCGACTTCGCCGTGGTGCTCCTCCGCGCTGCCGCCTTCTCCCGCGTCATCGCCGCCGGGCGGGCGGCCCTGGACCCGGACGCAGCCGCCAAGGACGTACGCAACATGCTGCAGCTCTCCGAGCAGCTCGAGGCCGCGGGGCACGCCGAGCTGGACCACCGGCTGACGTGAGTCTCGGTGCGGTAGCCTCCTGCTCGCTTTGATGTGGCAGAGGTTGGGGGCACCGTTACACTGGTCGCCGAACACGTCGGGCTGCGGCAGCCCCGGGTCCCAACTTCAGCCGCTACGAGCGGCCTTGCGCCGTGAGGCGCTCCCGGTCCGGCGTGTTCATCATCTTTTCCGGTGCGCCTCGGCTGGGCGGCCATGACGCCAGCCACCGACCGAGGAGCCGAAGTGACCGACACCCAGCCCGCCCCGCGCGAGGGCGCCATCTCCTACGAGCCGGAGCTCGGCGACGGCAACGCCGACCCGGGCGAGGTCGTGTGGGGCTGGGTGCCCTACGAGGACGACGAGACCCAGGGCAAGGACCGTCCCGTCCTGGTGATCGGGCAGAAGGCCGGCGTACTCCTCTGCCTGATGCTGACCAGCAAGGACCACGACCGCGACGAGGCGCAGGAGGCCCGCCACGGTCGGTACTGGATGGATGTCGGCACCGGCGGCTGGGACCGGCAGGGCCGGCCCTCGGAGGTGCGCCTGGACCGGCTCATCCGGATGGACCCCGCCGACGTACGCCGCGAGGGCGATGTGCTGGCCAAGGAGATCTTCGACGATGTGATCAAGGCCGCACGCGATCACCTCGCCTGAGGCGGCCCCCAGGGCCGTCTTCTCAGGAAGTGTCCAGGTACGTATCGTAAAGTGAATCGCTGGTAAACCGGGTCTGTGGTTCCATCACAGACCCGGTCCCGGTGTTGAGATGGAGGAAATGGTGCGGCGCACGCGACTGGCAACGGCGCTTCTGGTGACGGTTCTCTCGGCGTCCCTTGCGGCCTGCGGTGGTGAGCCGACCTCGAAGCCCTCGCCGAGCACCACGACCAAGGCTCCCGCGAAGGTGAAGCTCGTCTTCGGGGTCTCGGGCCACAAGACGCTGGTCGACACCTACAAGCAGCTCGCCGCCGAATACACCCAAGAGGTCCCCAACGTCACCGTCGAGGTGAAGTCCTGGCCGACCGCCGACCAGCTCACCGCGGCCGTCAGCGGCGGCGAGAAGGTCGACGTGGTGCTGACCCCGCGGGCTGACGTCGAGGTGTTCGCCGAGGACAAGCTGATCCAGCCCGTCGACACCCTGCTCGAGGCCCGCAACGTCGACTTCGGCGACAAGTACTCGCGTGAGGCGATGGAGGACTTCTCCGTCGACCGCCGTCTGGAGTGCATGCCCTACTCCGTCTCTCCGCAGGTCGTCTACGTCAACACCGGCCTGATCGACTTCGAGGCCATGAAGGAGGAGGGTCTGCCGACCCCGACCGTCCGGGCCGACGGCTCGCTGCGTGGCTGGACCCTGGAGCAGTTCGGTGCTGCGATGACGTACGCCGCCGAGCACAACAAGGGCGTGCGGGGCACCTATGTCGAGCAGAACCTCGGCGCGCTGATGCCCTGGCTCGCCGGTGCCGGTGCCACCCTCTTCGACGACCCGCTGGCCCCGACCACCACGACGCTCGGCGACTCGGCAGGGTCCTACGAGGACCTGGTCGAGGTGCTCAGCCAGCCCAACGTGTTGGCCACCGCGAAGGACCTCGGCGGTCGCACCCCGTTCCAGGCCTTCAAGCAGGGCCGCCTGGTCGCGCTCGCCGGTGACCGTTCGCTGGTCTCCGACCTCCGCGCGACCGAGGGGATGGAGTGGGACGTGATGCCGATGCCGGGCGGCAACGGCACCACCGGTGACTACGCCGGCCTGTGCATGGGCTCGGAGACCGTCGACCCCGACGCCACCGCCGACTTCCTCACCTACCTCATCTCGACCGAGTCGGTCGTCAAGATGGTCCGCACCGGTCACTTCGTGCCGGTCAACTCCGAGGTCGGCTACGCCCCGGTCTTCACCCAGCCCGAGCGCAACCCCAGGAACGCCCGCATCTTCACCGACACCGTCCGTGACATGCAGGTCCTCCCCGAGGCCACCCAGCTCGCCCAGCTGCAGAAGGTCGCCGCCGTCGCGGTCCGGAGCTCGTTGGCGGTCGTCGAGCCCGACCAGGTCGAGGACTTCGCCGTCCAGATCGACGAGCTCTCCAAGACCGTCTTCCCGCAGCCGACCCCGACGACCCCATCGACCTCACCGACCCCGTCCACCTCGCCCAGCTCCTAGCCGCCGAGGCGTCAGTGACCGCCGGTCGAGCCGCGAGGCCGCCCGCGGCCGAGCGTGTCGACCAGCGTGAGGCTGGGATCGGGTCAGGGCTCGATGTCTGCGTGAAGGACGGCGTCGGTGAGCAGCGGCGCGGTGAGGGCGATCTGCCAGCCGCGGGCGCCGAAGCCGGAGAGGATCTCGATGATGCCGTCGAGGAGGGCGCCGGGGTCGCGGGTCTTCGGTGGCGTCCACATGGCGCGGCGCAGGAAGTCGGGGGTGAGCAGGTTCTCGGCGGGGAGGTTGCGCGCCTCGGCGAGCGCGTTGACGGACTCACGTGCCAGTGCGAGACGGCGGGCGGCCGCGGGGTCCTTGTCGGCCCACGCGCGCGGCGGGGGAGGACCCTCGGCACGTGGTGACCGCACCGGGAGCTCGTCCTCGTCCATCGTGAGCGCCCGGTTGATGGCCTTCACCCACGAGGTCGCGTAGCGCTCGGCGCCGCGGCCGTGGAACCCCTTCAGGCCGAGCAGCGAGGCCTTGTCCTGCGGGAGTTCCTGCGCGGCGGCCACGATCGCGGCGTCGGGGATGATCCGGCTCGGCGTGACGTCACGCTGCTGGGCGATCCGGTCGCGCTCGATCCACAGCTCGCGCACGGCGGCGAGCCCGCGACGGCCTCGGACGCGGTGCATGCCGGAGGTGCGCCGCCAGGCATCCGTACGCACCGGCGCCTCGAACCCGCGCAGCCAGTCGAACTCCTGGCGGGCCCAGGCGTCCTTGCCCTGCGCGACGAGCTCGGCGGCCAGCGCCTCGCGCAGCTCGACGAGGACCTCGACGTCCAGCGCGGCGTACTCCAGCCAGGCGTCGGGCAACGGCCGGGTCGACCAGTCGGCCGCGGAGTGCTCCTTGAGCATGGTGAATCCCAGCACCGTCTCGACCAGGGTGCCGAGCCCGACCCTCGGATAGCCCAGCAGCCGCCCCGCGAGCTCGGTGTCGAACAGCGCGGACGGGTGCAGGCCGAGGTCGCTGAGGCAGGGGAGGTCCTGGGTGGCGGCGTGCAGGATCCACTCGGTGCCCTCGAGCGCCTCGATCAGCGGGTCCATCGTGGTCAGCTCGATCGGGTCGATCAGCCAGATCCCGGAGCCTTCGCGGCGCAGCTGGATCAGGTAGGCGCGGTTGGAGTAGCGGTAGCCGGAGGCACGCTCGGCGTCGATCCCGACCGGTCCGGTCCCGGCGGCGATGGCCGCAGCGGCCTTCACCAGGCCTTCGTCGGTGTCGGTCACCGGGGGCAGCCCGTCGCGCAGGGTCAGCAGCGGCGCCGGAGCAGCATCTTCTGGTGTGTCCGGCCCCTTCTCGGCCTCGGCGTTCTCTTCGATCACGCGCCTCGCTGCCCTCGCCGGCTCGGCATGACGGTGACACCCTCCGGCACCGGAGGAAGTCCCGCAGCCGTGCAGAGCAGCTCGCCCCACGCCTCGGTGTGCGGTCGCAGGTCCAGATCACCCGAGACGCTCCCGACCGGAGTCCAGGAAGCGCGGATCTCGATCTGGGCAGTGCCGTCCTCATCGGCCATCCCGCCATAGGACTCGGTGGCGACGCGGGTCACGGTGCCCGCAGCGGCGACGTGCTCGGCGCCGTGAGCGGACAGCGCGTCGATGAGCCACGACCAGCCGACCTCGCCCAGCAGCGGGTCGCTGATGTGCTCGACGTCGATGTCGGCCCGTGCGTAGGCCACCAGCCGGAAGGTGCCGGGCAGTCCGTGCACGGTGCCCCAGGCGTCGTTGCCGTCCGGATCGTGCAGCAGGATCAGCCGCCCGGTCGCCACGTCGACGTCGCCGACGGTCACATCGGCCGACAGGGCCGCGGCGTAGGGAGCGATCCGCTGCGGGGCCGGCATCTCCTCGGCCAGCACCTCGGGCCGGAAGGTCGCGGCGCGCATCCCCTCCGCGGCGGACCGGAACACGGCAGGACCGCTCTCCGGCCCCGCGGCGGGACGCGACTCTCCACGGACGACCATGTGAACAGGGTATGTCTTCTGTGCGATTCGCGATGTGCGTACACGCCGCACCGGATGGGACCATTGCCTGGTGGCCGCTGTACACATTCCTGGGAACACCGCTGACGCGCTCGCTTCCTCCCCGTTCCTGCAGGCGCTGGCCGGGCAGAAGCCGAGCCGTACGCCGGTGTGGTTCATGCGCCAGGCAGGTCGCTCGCTGCCCGAATACCTGAAGGTGCGCGAGGGCATCGGCATGCTCGAGTCCTGCCAGAACGCCGACCTGATCACCGAGATCACCCTCCAGCCCGTACGCCGCTACGGGGTCGACGCGGCCATCTTCTTCTCCGACATCGTGCTGCCGCTGAAGGCGGTCGGGGTCGACCTCGAGATCAAGCCCGGTGTGGGTCCCGTGGTTGCCGAGCCGGTGCGCACCATGGCCGACGTGGAGGCGATCCCGGACCTGACTCCGGAGCACGTCCCCTACATCACCGAGGCCGTCCAGAACCTCACCGGCGAGCTGGCCGGCATCAACGGCGGCACCCCGCTGATCGGGTTCGCCGGCGCCCCGTTCACCGTCGCCTCCTACCTGGTCGAGGGCGGCCCCTCGAAGGAGTACGCCAAGACCAAGGCGCTCATGTTCGGCGCCCCCGACGTGTGGGATGCCCTGATGCGCAAGATCGCCGGGATCTCCGCCGCGTTCCTGGAGGTCCAGGTCCGCGCGGGCGCCTCCGCGGTGCAGCTCTTCGACTCCTGGGCGGGTGCCTGCACCCCCGCCGACTACGAGCGTCATGTGCTGCCCTACTCCAGCGAGGTGATGTCCCGGATCGGCGAGCTCGGCGTGCCGCGGATCCACTTCGGCGTCAACTCCGCCATGCTCCTGCCGCTCATGGGCAGTGCCGGTGCCGAGGTCGTCGGCGTCGACTGGCGCACCCCGCTGGACTGGGCGATCGACCAGCTCGGCGACGGCTTCGGTGTCCAGGGCAATCTCGACCCCGCTCTGGTCTTCGCGCCCACCGAGGTGATGCTCGAGCAGGCCGGCAAGATCATCGACGCCGGCCGGCGGGCGAAGGGCCACGTCTTCAACCTCGGTCACGGCGTCATCCCGAGCACCGACCCCGACCAGCTCGCCCGGCTGACCGAGCTCGTGCAGAGCTACGAGCCGGCCGAGGGCTGAGAGCGGGCGGTCTCGGCCAGCAGGTCGAGGAGGCTGCGCGCTCCCGAGGTCGTACGCGCGTTGTGTCGCTGCACCGCGACCATCGTCACCCGGGAGCGATCCCCTGCGAGGGGACGAACGGTGATGTGTCCGCCGGTCTCGCGCGGGTCGCCGACGACGCTGTAGTCGGGCAGCAGCGTGAGCCCGAGGCCTTCGCCGACCATCATCTTGCCCATCTCGGCGCCGTCGGTGGCATGCCAGTGGTGGGGGAGGTCGCGACCGAAGACGCGGTGGGCGAAGCGGTACATCAGGTAGCCCGAGCGCATTCCGACGAAGGGCTCCTCGCGGAGCTCGTCGACGGTGATCTCCTCGCGCGAGGTGAGCGGGTGGCCGGCGGGCAGCACCACGACCGGCCGCCCGTGGAGGAGCGGCGTGCCCTCGACCGTCGGTGGCAGGTCGTCGCCGTCGAGCAGGTTGACCAGGCCGATGTCGACGGTGCCCTCGGTCAGGGCGAGGTAGATGTCCTCCTGCACCATGGTGCGCACCTCGACGCTCGTGCGCGGGTGCGCGTCGCCGAAGCGCCGCAACGTCGGGAGCAGCACGGTCGAGGTGCCGGCGTGGACCGTGCCGACACGCACCGAGCTGACCCCGGCGTGCTGGTCGCCGGCGGCCAGACGTAGCCGGTCGACCGCCTCCAGGACGTCCGACATGGAGTGGAGCAGCTCCTGACCCTCGCGGCTGATCCGGGCGCCGGCACGGCGCCGGTCGAGCAGGGTCACGCCGAGCTCGCGCTCGAGCTTGGTGATCGCCTCGCTCAGGGCGGGCTGGGAGATGTGGAGCTGCTCGCTCGCGCGGCGCAGCGAGCCGTACTGGGTCACGGCGGCGATGTACTCCAGCTGCTCGATCCTCACGCTGTCCTCTCGTCCGGGCGGTGATCGGTCATCCCGAGCGGGTGATCGGTGATCGCTGGCGTCCATCCGGCGCCCGCCCGCTCATTCTCTACTAATTTGGTCAACTAAGGATGCAAGGTTCCACGACACAAGACTGAGAGGGCGCGATGACCACAGAGGCTGTACGCAACGCCGCGGAGTTCGATGCGGCACCCACGACCCCCGAGGGCTGGATCGACCGGGCACGCGAGGTGGCGACTCGTCTCTCCGTGGACGCGGTCGCCCGCGACCGGGCCAACCAGGTCCCGACGTACGAGGTGAATCTGCTCAAGGAGAGCGGCCTGGTCACGCTGCTCGGTCCGGTCGAGCACGGCGGCGCCGGTCAGGACTGGACGACCGCGCTGCGTGTCGTCCGGGCGGTCGCCGCGGGCGACGGCTCGATCGGGCAGCTGCTCGGCTACCACTACCTCTGGGCCTGGGCGGCACGGCTGGTCGGCACCCCGGAGCAGATCGCCGCCGTGGAGCAGCTCTACACCGAGAACAACTTCTTCTTCGGTGGTGCGGTCAACCCGCGCGACGACGACCTGGTGATCCGGGTCGAGGGCGACGAGCTCGTCTTCACCGGTCGCAAGTCGTTCTCGACCGGCGGGCGGGTCTCCGACCTGACCGTGCTCGAGGGCGTCATCGAGGGCACCGCGAAGCACGTCTTCGCGATCGTCCCGACCCAGCAGGAGGCCATCGTCTTCGCCGGGGACTGGGACAACCTCGGCCAGCGGCTCACCGAGTCCGGCGCCGTCGAGATCAACGGTGTGCGGGTCCCGTGGGAGGCCGCGGCCGGCTACGTGAAGCAGGCCGACGGCTCGTTCGAGTTCCAGCCGCGGGTCTACAACACGCTCAACGTCCCGCTCATCCAGATCATCTTCGCCAACTTCTACATCGGGATCGCCGAGGGTGCGCTGAAGACCGCGGCGACCTACACCCGCGACACGACCCGGGCGTGGCCCTACGCCGGCGACGTCAAGGAGAGCGCGAGCGAGGAGTTCTACATCCAGGAGACCTACGGCGACCTGACGTCCAAGCTCTGGGCGGCCGAGGCGCTGGTCGAGCGGGCCGCGACTCTGATCGAGGCCATCAACGCCCACGCCGACGAGGTCACCGAGCAGGAGCGCGGTGAGGCCGCGGTCGTGATCGCGGCCGCCAAGCAGGTCGCGATCGACGTCGGCCTCGAGATCGGCACCAAGGTCTACGACCTCACCGGTGCCCGGGCGACCTCCAACAAGGTCGGTCTCGACATCGCCTGGCGCAACATCCGCACCCACTCGCTGCACGACCCGGTGGCGCACAAGCGGGCCGAGGTCGGGCGCTACGCGCTGCTCGGCGAGATCCCGGCGCCGACCTGGTACACGTGAGCCGCCCTCGGTGATCAGCAGGGCCTCTCGCCCGGACGCTGCCTGATAGGCGGCGCCTATCACGGGATCGGGTCTGCCGGTGGTCCACATCGGAAGATCCGGTCCCGTCACCCATTTAATTCGATAAGTTTAATAGACATTAGCGATCCAAGGAGAGCAGCATGACTTCACCGGCAACCGAGCCCCTGAAGTTCGCCTACTGGGTGCCCAACGTCAGTGGCGGCCTGGTGGTGAGCAAGATCGAGCAGCGCACCGACTGGAGCTACGACTACAACAAGAAGCTCGCGCAGCTGGCCGAGAACAACGGCTTCGAGTACGCCCTCTCCCAGGTGCGCTACATCGCCTCCTACGGCGCCGCCTACCAGCACGAGTCCACCTCGTTCTCCCTGGCGCTGCTGCTGGCCACCGAGCGGCTGAAGGTGATCGCCGCCGTCCACCCGGGGCTCTGGCAGCCCGGCGTACTCGCGAAGTGGCTGGCCACGGCCGACCATCTCTCCGGCGGTCGCGCGGCCGTCAACGTCGTCTCCGGCTGGTTCAAGGACGAGTTCACCAAGCTGGGCGAGCCGTGGCTCGAGCACGGCGAGCGCTACCGCCGCTCGGAGGAGTTCATCCGCTACCTGCGCGAGATCTGGACGAGCGACGCCGCCGAGCTCAACGGCGACTTCTATCGGCTCCACGACTTCGACCTGAAGCCGAAGCCGCTGGCCAGCGAGGGCCGGCCGCACCCGGAGATCTTCCAAGGTGGCAACTCCTCGGACGCCAAGGCGATGGCCGGCCGGGTCTCGGACTGGTACTTCGCCAACGGCAACACCCCCGAGGGCCTGGCCGCGCAGGTCAAGGACGTCAACGCGGTCGCCGAGCCGCTGGGTCGCCGGGTCCGGTTCGGCATCAACGGCTTCATCGTCGCCCGCGACACGGAGAAGGAGGCGCGCGACACCCTCCGGGAGATCATCGCCAAGGCCGACCGTGAGGCGGTCGAGGGCTTCGGGGCCGCGGTCAAGCAGGCCGGGCAGTCGACCGGCGACAAGACCGGGATGTGGCAGGACTCCACCTTCGAGGACCTGGTGCAGTACAACGACGGCTTCCGCACCGGGCTGATCGGCACGCCCGAACAGGTCGCCGAACGGATCGTGGAGTTCAAGCGGGCCGGCGCCGACCTGATCCTCGGTGGCTTCCTGCACTACCTCGAGGACGTGGAGTACTTCGGCCAGCGCGTGCTCCCGCTCGTGCGCGAGCTGGAGGCGCAGCAGCTGGAGCCCGTGGCTTGAGCACGACGGAGATCGCCCGGCTCGACGCCGAGACCGCGCCCCTGGTCGCCCGCCGGGTGGCCGAGGAGCTCGCGCTCGGCGACGGCGCCCGCGACCGGGACCGGACGCTGCCCTACGACCAGGTCAAGGCGTACGCCGCCGCCGGGCTCGGTGCGCTCACCGTCCCGCTCGAGTTCGGCGGTCCAGCGCTCCCGGCCACGACCGTGGCCGAGGTGTTTCGGCTGGTCTCGTGGGGTGATCCCAACGTCGGCCAGGTGCCGCACAGCCACTTCGCCATGCTCAATGGGCTCCGTCTCAACCAGCTGCGGCTGAACGGCACTCGCGAACTGGCGCAGCGGATCTACAGCGAGGTGCGGACCGGGGCGCTGATCGCCAACGCGCAGTCGGAGTTCGGCACCAAGCACGTGCGGGACATCCGGACCACGCTCACGCCTGCTCGGGAGGAGGGGGAGTGGCTGCTGAACGGCGAGAAGTTCTACTGCACCGGCTCGCTCTTCGCCGACTACCTCGCCGTCCTCGCCCGGCGTGACACCGACGGGCCGCTGCAGGTGGCGTGGGTCCGCACGGAGTCTCCCGGCGTCGAGATCGTCGACGACTGGGACGCCGTCGGGCAGCGTACGACCGGGTCAGGGACGGTGCGCCTCACCGACGTCGTGGTCCCGGACGAGTGGATCACTCCGTTCGCGATCACGTTCGACGTGCCGACGACCTACGGCGCCTTCGCGCAGCTGCTGCATGCGGCCATCGACGCCGGGATCGCCCGGCGTGCGCTGGACGAGGCCTCCACGTTCGTGTGCACGAAGTCCCGCCCCTACGCCGACGCCGTCGCGATCGCCGGGGTCGAGACGGCCGCGCAGGACCCGCTGGTCGTCCAGGCCTTCGGCGAGATGGAGCTGGCCGTACGCAGCGCCGAGGCGCTCCTCGCCGAGGCGGGCCGACGCGTGGACGAGGCCGACGCGGACCTCACCGCCGAGTCGGCCGCTGAGGCCAGCCTGGCGGTCGCGGCCGCCCGCGCGTCGACCGCCAAGGTCTCGGTCGACGTCACCAGCCGGCTGCTCGAGGTCTCCGGTGCCCGGTCGGCTCTGACGACGACCAACCTCGACCGCCACTGGCGCAACGCCCGCACCCACACGCTGCACGACCCGGCCGCCTGGAAGGTGCAGCACCTCGGGCGGTGGGCCGTCGACGGCACACCACCGCCGCGGCACGGGCAGCTCTGACATCCCGCATCCCCACGTGAAAGGCAGCGATGAGCACTCTGAAGTTCCATTGGTTCCTCCCGACCAACGGCGGCGACGGCCGTCATGTGATCGGCGGCGGCCACGGCGTCAGCGCGCTGGCGGCGGGCCGTCCCGCGACCGTGCCCTACCTCGGTCAGATCGCCCGCAGCGCCGAGCAGCTCGGGTTCGAGGCGGCGCTGACGCCGACCGGGGCGTGGTGCGAGGACGCCTGGGTGACGACCGCGATGCTCAGCTCGCTCTCGGAGCGGCTGAAGTTCCTGGTCGCCTTCCGGCCCGACTCGGTCTCGCCCTACCTGGCCGCGCAGATGGCGGGCACGTTCCAGAACCTGTCCGGCCAGCGGTTGCTGCTCAACGTCGTCACCGGCGGCGAGGACCACGAGCAGAGGATGTACGGCGACTTCCTCGCCAAGGACGAGCGGTACGAGCGGTGCGGGGAGTTCCTGCACATCGTCCGCCGGCTGTGGGCGGGGGAGACGGTGACCTTCTCCGGAAAGCATCTCTCGGTGGAGAACGCCCGGCTCGAGCAGCGGCCGACTCCGGTCCCCGACGTCTACTTCGGGGGGTCCTCGCCGGCCGCGCTGGAGGTCGCAGCCGAGCACGCCGACGTCTACCTGACCTGGGGCGAGCCGCCGGCCGCGGTCGCCGAGAAGATCGCTCGCGTTCAGAAGCTGGCGGCCGACCGCGGGCGTGAGCTCCGCTTCGGGATCCGGCTCCACTCGATCGCCCGCGAGACCTCGGCGGCCGCGTGGGCCGAGGCCGACCGACTGCTGGAGAACATCTCCGACGAGGACATCGCGCGTGTCCAGGCGGGGCTCTCCCGCAGCGTCTCGGAGGGGCAGCGGCGGATGTTGGAGCTCAACCAGGGCTCGCGCGACGGGCTCGAGATCCACCCCAACCTGTGGGCCGGCATCGGGCTGGTCCGCGGTGGCGCCGGGACCGCGCTGGTCGGCTCCTACGCCGAGATCGCCGACCTGGTCGAGGCCTACCACGCGGTGGGGATCAGCGAGTTCGTGCTCTCCGGCTACCCGCACCTGGAGGAGTCCTACTGGTTCGGTGAGGGCGTCCTTCCCGAGCTCGCCCGCCGGGGCCTGTGGTCCCACCCCGCCCCTGTCGTCGGCCGAGGGGCCGCGGTGCCCTTCGGCGCCGCGGCGCAGTAGGGAGGACCGGTATGTCTGCGGTCACGCACCAGGCCACCGCCAACCCGAAGCGGGTCGCGCTCGCGGCCTCGGTGGGTGCGACCATCGAGTGGTACGACTTCTTCCTCTACGGCACCGCCGCCGGTCTCGTCTTCGACAAGCTCTACTTCAACGGGCTCAGCGGCACCGCCGCGACCTTCGCCTCCTTCGGCACCTTCGCCGTCGGGTTCCTGGCTCGCCCGATCGGCGGGCTGGTCTTCGGTCACTTCGGCGACCGGATCGGCCGCAAGACCATGTTGATCTGGACGCTCGTGATCATGGGCGTCGGTACGTCGCTGGTCGGGCTGCTCCCGACGTACGACTCCATCGGGGTGCTCGCCCCGATCGCGCTCGTGGTGCTCCGGATCTTGCAGGGGATCGGCGTCGGGGGCGAGTACGGCGGGGCGGTGCTGCTCGCCACCGAGTACGCGCCGCAGGGGAGGCGCGGGCTCTATGGCAGCTTCGCGCACATCGGTGTCCCGGGCGGGCTGGTGCTCGCCTCGGGGGCGTTCGCGATCGCCTCGCGGCTGCCTGATGCGGCGTTCCTGGCGTGGGGGTGGCGGGTCTGCTTCCTGATCTCGATCGTGCTGCTCGCCATCGGCGCCTGGATCCGGCTCTCGATCATGGAGACGCCGTCGTTCCAGGAGGTGCAGGCGGAGAAGAAGGTCTCCAAGCTGCCCGTCGGCGAGCTCTTCCGCCGTCAGCCGCGCACGCTGCTGCTCGGGATGGGCACCCGGTTCGTGGAGGGCTTCACCTACAACCTCTACTCGGTCTTCCTGCTCTCCTACGCGGTGGCCGTCGCCGGTCTGAACCGGTCGGTGGTGCTCAACGCGATCATGGCCGGTGCGCTGCTGGGCGTGGTCACGACCATCGCCGCGGGGGCGCTGAGCGACCGGTTCGGGCGGCGGCCGGTCTACACGGTCGGCGCCGTCCTCGGCCTGGTGATCGCCTTCCCGGTCGCGGCCGCGGTGCAGTCGGGAGCGGTGGTGCCGTCGATCGCCGCATTCGTGGGCGGGCTCGGCTTGGTCTACGGCACCGTCTACGGACCGCTTGCGGCGTTCTGGAGCGAGCTGTTCGACACCCGCTATCGGTTCTCCGCGCTCAACGCGCTCTACCAGATCTCGGGAGTGGTGGCCTCCGGGCTGACGCCGCTGATCGCGGCCGCCCTGGTCACGCTCTCCGACGACCGCTCGCTGTGGTGGGTGGCCGGCTACAACGTCGTGGTCGCCGCGATCAGTCTGACCTGCATGTGGCTGCTGCCGGAGACCCATGGCGAGAGGCTGCGGGACACGGCCGTGGACGAGGCGCGGGCAGTGCCCGCGAGAGAGGTAGTGGCGTGATGACCGGTCCGCTGCGTACGAACCAGGATCTCGACCCGGCCGCGCTGCGGCAGGCATTCGGGGTCTTCCCGAGCGGGGTGGTGGCGGTCGCCGCCGTCGTCGACGGACGTCCCGTCGGCCTGGCCGCGTCGTCGTTCACGTCGGTGTCCCTGGACCCGCCGCTGGTCTCCTTCTCGGTGGCCAGGACGTCGAAGACCTGGCCCGACCTGCGCCGCTCCTCGCACCTGGGCGTCACGGTGCTCGCAGAGCACCACGGTGAGGTCTGCCGCCAGCTCGCCGGCCCGGTCGACTCCCGGTTCGACGGCCTGGTCGTCAGCGAGACCGTCGACGGTGCGCTGACCCTGGACGAGGGCCTCGCCCGCTTCGACTGCACCGTCTACCGCGAGGTGGAGGCCGGCGACCACATCGTCGTACTCCTCCAGCTCCACGCCGCCGACCACGGCGCCGGGCAACCCCTGGTCTTCCATCGATCCAACTTCGGAAAGCTGGCCAGCTGACTCGGCAAGGGTTCACCTGACCGGCCCACCTCATCAGCGTGCCCTCAGGCACGGGTGGGAGACTGCTGGTGTGCGTGTCATCGTCGTCGGAGCAGGGATCGCCGGGCTGACCGCGGCCCGCGATCTGTCCCTGAAGGGCCATCGGGTCACGGTGCTGGAGGCCTCGGACCGGGTCGGCGGAAAGATCCGCGGGGAGTCGGTCGCCGGACAGCTGGTCGACGTCGGTGCCGAGGCGATGCTCAACCGCAGACCGGAGGGCGTCTCCCTCGCTCGTGAGGTCGGCCTCGAGATCGTGCACCCGACCGACGCGAAGTCGGCGATCTGGTCGCGCGGCGCGCTGCGGCCGATCCCGCGCTCGATCATGGGCGTGCCGCTCGACCTGCCCGCGCTGGAGTCGGCCGGTCTCCTCTCCGAGGAGACCCTGGAGGTCGTACGCCGCGAACCCACCCTCCCGCCCGCGAAGACGGACGAGGACATCTCGGTCGGTGACTTCATCGCGTCCCGGTTCGGCGACGAGACCGCCGACCGGCTGACGGACCCGCTGCTCGCCGGGGTCTACGCCGGCCATGCCCGCGCGATCTCGGTGAAGGCGGCCGCGCCGCAGCTGTTCATGCTTGCCGAGAAGGGGTCGCTGCTCGAAGCGGCCGCGGCGCTGCCGTCCACCGACGTACCGGTCTTCGCCGGAATCGACGGCGGCATGTCGCGGCTGCCCGCGACCCTCGCCGAGGGGCAGGACATCCGGTTCGACACCTGGGTCGACACGGTCACCCGTACGCCGCAAGGCTTCCTCGTCGAGACCGGCGGCGAGGTGGAGGCGGCCGATGCCGTCGTGGTCGCCACGCCTGCTCCGGTCGCCGCGAAGCTGCTCCGCTCGAGCGCCCCGTCGGTCGCGCGCGAGCTGTCCGCGATCGAGACCGCGAGCGTCGCGGTGGTGACCTTCGCCTTCCCCGACCTGCCCGCCGACCTGGCCGGCAGGTCCGGGTTCCTCGTCCCGCCGGTCGAGGAGTGCGCGATCAAGGCCTCCACCTTCTCCTTCGCCAAGTGGGCGTGGGTGGGGAAGCGCGGCAACTACCTGCGTACGTCCATCGGTCGGCACGGCGAGCCGCCCTCGGACGACGACGACCGCCTGATCGCCGACTCCCTCGGTGCCCTGGCCGAGATCACCGGGATCACCGCGACGCCGACCGACGTGCACGTCCAGCGCTGGACCGACGCGCTCCCGCAGTACCCCGTCGGCCACCTCGACCGCGTCGCCCGGATCCGTCAGGGGCTCCGGGGCGTCCCCGGACTCGCCCTCGCGGGTGCCTCCTACGACGGAGTCGGCATCCCGGCGACGATCGGGTCGGCCCACCGCGCTGCGGCTGAGATCGGCTGAATGCTGACCGAGCTAACTCGGTCGGGGCCCGCCGACTTCGTGGAACTCCGCGAAGTCAGTGACCGCTCACCGAGTTACCTCGGTCGACATCCCGTAGGAATTCCACGATCCCCGCAAGCGCCTCAGGCGCTGCCGGCGCGACCCCGGGCAGCGACATGAACCCGTGGAACGCGGTGTCGTAGTCGACGAGCGAGACCGGCGTCCCGGCGGCCCGAAGCACCTCCGCATAGCGCGTCCCATGATCGCGGATCGGGTCGTGCAGGGCGGTGATGATGTGGGCCGGCGGCAGCCCGGCGTGCGAGGCAGCACGCAGGGGAGAGGCCTGCCAGGACTCGTCGCCGTAGCGCTCGCCCATGTAGAGGTGGCCGAAGGTGCTCATCTGCGTCGAGGTGAGCACCGGGCCGTTGGCGTTGGCGGCCTCGGAGGGGAACTTCTCGTACATCTCCACGGCCGGGTAGATCAGCACCTGCGCCCGCACCGAGGGCCCGCCGGCGTCACGAGCCATCAAGGACACGACCGCGGCCAGGTTGCCGCCGGCGCTGTCGCCCATCACCGCGATCCGTGACGGGTCGCCACCCAGGTCAGCGGCGTGCTTCGCCACCCACTCCAGGGAGGACCAGGCGTCCTCGACGGCGGCCGGGAACGGATGCTCGGGTGCCAGCCGGTAGGACGGCGCGACCACGATCGAGCCGGTGCCGGCGGCGACGTGCGAGGAGACCCAGGCGCTCTGCTCCGGCGTGCCGAGACACCAGCCGCCGCCGTGGTAGTTGATGACGATGGGGGCCGCCTCGCCGACGCCAGGAGGCGTGTAGATCGCGAAGCGGCGCCCGTCGACGTACGTCTCCTTCACCTCGACGTCCGCGGGGCGGCCGAAGAGGAGGGCGGTGACCGGGCCGGTGCGGAGCCCCTCACGCTGCGCGCGCAGGGCGATCATCTCCTCGGCGTTCAACGGCGTCTTGACCAGGCGCTCCTGGAGGAAGGCGAAGATGCGGGTACGCAGCGGCAGCATGCGCTCACCCTAGAGCCCGGTGGCGACCCGGTGACCTGCCGTGGCGCAAAATGGGGGCATGACCGACCCCCAGGCCGACATCAAGTCCAACGCAGCCAAGATCAACGAGCTCAACGCGACCATCCGCTACACGATGTGGTCGGTCTTCTCCCTGGAGCAGACCCTCGGCGACGCCGACCGCAAGGCAGAGGCGGTCGAGGTCGAGGAGCTCTTCGCGGCCTTCGCCGAGGAGGACATCGTGGTGCGCGGCACCTACGACGTGGCCGGCCTGCGCGCCGACGCCGACGTGATGTTCTGGCTGCACGCCGACTCCTCCGACAAGCTCCAGTCGGCCTACCACCGCCTGCGCCGCACGGCCTTCGGCGGCCGCCTGGTCCCGGTCTGGTCGCAGATGGCCCTGCACCGTCCGGCCGAGTTCAACCGCAGCCACCTGCCCGCCTTCCTGGCCGACGAGCGCTCCCACGACTACGTCGCGGTCTACCCGTTCGTCCGCTCCTACGAGTGGTACCTCCTCGACGAGAAGGAGCGCCGCCGCCTCCTCGCCGAGCACGGTCAGATGGCCCGCGACTACCCCGACGTGCGGGCCAACACCGTCCCGTCGTTCGCGCTCGGCGACTACGAGTGGATGCTGGCCTTCGAGGCCGACGACCTCTCCCGCATCGTCGACCTGATGCGACACCTCCGCGGCTCCGAGACCCGCCGCCACGTACGCGAGGAGGTGCCGTTCTACACCGGCGCCCGCGTCGACATCGCCGACCTCCTGGATCGCCTTCCCTGACCGCTCGGTCGGGTCTCGGAAATTCACTGTCGGCCCCTGGGTCGCTCCACTAACCTCTTCCGTCGCGGTGGCACGTGCTCGGGTTCGATTGCCGATCCCGTCACGTCCTGCTGACACATCCACGTGACCTTGGGAGGGCAGAGACGTGGGGATGACGATCCCTGGGGAGTTGGACTTCGTTCTCGACCTGCTCGGCTATGAGTGGCCGAACGTCGATGAAGATGCCGTACGCGACGCCGCACAGCTGCTGCGTGGGCTGGAGTCGGACCTGCGCGGCACCCTCGATCATCTGGAGATGCGGGTCAACGAGCTCGGTGACGGTTCCAAGGCCCAGTCGGTGAATGCGCTGATCAGGGCGTGGACGGAGAACCGGACGGCCAACATGGACGCGGTGCTCGACGCGCTGCCCGAGGTGGCGAACGGGATCGACATGCTCGCCGACGCGATCGTCGCCCTGAAGGTCAAGGTCATCGCCGAGCTGACGATCACCGCCGCGCAGATCGCGGCGGCCGCCGCGACCGCCGTGGTCACCGCCGGACTCAGCGTGGCCGGCAACGCCGCGCTCATCGCGGTGCGGAAGAAGGCGCTCGACATCGCGACCGACATCGCGATGGAGGAGCTGATCGGGCAGGTGGCGAGCATGGTGATCGAACCGCTCACCGGCACGATCACCGATCTCGCCATGGCGATCGCGGAAGCGCCCTTGGTGACCGACGGCGAGGCGACCACAGGGACCCAGCTCAGCTACGACCTGATGGAGCAGATCGCCACCGCGCTCAGCGACTGCGGCGCCGACCAGTACGACCTGTGCCGGACGTTCGCCGCCGAAGTGTCCGCCCTTCCCCTCTTCGCCTCGTAGGAGACAGCTATGGCCAAGCAGCTCGGCGACGTCGCCAAGGAGGCCCTCGACAAGGCGGGCGAGGTGCTCACCGAGGTCGGGGACGCGCTCAAGAAGAACGCCGACGATGTCGCGGAGGACATCAGGAAGCAGGCCGAGGCTCGGCGCGTGCTGGACGGCCGGCTGGGCCCCGGGGAATGGCGGCCCGTCAACCGGAACCACAAGTTCCTCCAGCAGAAGCTCGGCGCCGAGTTCGAGCGCCAGGTGACCGGCAAGGACGACGGACTGGAATTCGTTCTTCGTGGATCGCTCGACAACGAGGTCAAGTTCGACGGAATTCTCGACGGAAAGCTGATCGAGACAAAGCACGGTTACGGGAAGATGATCGACTCGTGGGGATATCCCAACGGTGCCAAGGAAAAAGAATGGCTCGATCAGGCACTGCGGCAGGTGGACGCTGCAGGCGATACACCGGTTGAATGGGTCTTCTCGAACAAAGAGGCCATGGAAGCCGCGCGGACCCTTTTCGAGGACTTCGACCTTCCTATTTCGGTCAGGCACCAGGACTTCGTCAATCCGCCCGGTGATTGGGACGGCTGGAATGCGCCGAAGAGCAACGGATAATTCTCATTTCGTCACGATGGCGAGCCTGGCGGTGGCCGAGGGTGGCGGCCGATACGGAGAGGGAGCGGTGATACGGTCATGACCGTGGATGAAGAGCTGATCGCGCGCGGATTCTGGGGCCCACGCCAGGAGACCGCTGAGCAGGTCGCCGACGAGCTGGGTGCATTCATCGCGGGCCTGGACGAGGTGCTCGGCGAGAAGATCTCGTGGGTCTCGCCCCTGCTGCCGGGAAAGCCGCTCGAAGAGCGGGATAACGCCCTGCAGGCGATCTCCGAGGCATTTCGTGATAACAAGGATGCTCCGCATCTTGGAATCAGCCAGTCGTATCGGGCGCGTGGGACGCGGATCAATACGGCGGCTATCACCTTGGTCGTCGGGGGATATTCGGAGTCCGCAAAGGTGCGCAACAGCTTCGTGGTGAAGTGGCGTGGCGCCGATATCGCGACGCTCGCCGATCCGATCCTCCGTTCACTCGTCTCGGCCTGGGACCCGGACTGGGCAGCGGTGACCTCGAGGTCCTTCACCGACGCGCTCGCCGAGGTGCAGCCCGTCGGGAAGCCGGGGCCGAAGCTCGGCTACCTCAACTACCTCTCCGAGGCCAGGGCGCAGGCCCTGCCGGGCGGCCTGGACAAGCACCTCACCAAGCTCGACAACGGCGGTGTCGTCATCGGGTCGGGTGAGGGCGACGGCTTCCTGTCCGTGGACAAGGCCACCGAGTTCGCCAAGGTGCTGAGGCTCAGCGCCGCCTTCTCGCCGACTCCGACGACGCGCAGCAAGTTCTGAGCCGGGTCAGCGGCCTCGCAGGCGCGCCAGGGCGCTCATCCCGTGGTAGATCACGACCGCGGCGATGGTGCCGAGTGCGATGCCGGTGAAGGTCAGGTCGCCGAAGGTCAGGGTGAGGTTGCCGATCCCGACGACGAGCGCGACGGCGGCGGTGAACTGGTTGACCGGGTCGGCGAAGTCGACCCGGTTGTCGAGCCAGATCCGGATGCCGATCAGGCCGATGAGGCCGTAGAGCGCGACGGTGATCCCGCCGAGCACACCCGCAGGGATCGTGTTCAGGAGAGCTCCGAACTTCGGTGACAGCGAGAGCAGGATCGCAACCACACCGGCCACCCAGTAGGCCGCGGTCGAGAAGACCCGGGTGGCGGTCATGACGCCGATGTTCTCGCCGTAGGTCGTCGTCGCCGAGCCGCCGAAGCCACCGGCGATGGAGGTGGCGAGGCCGTCGGCGAAGAGCGCTCGGCCGGTCTCGCGGTTGATGGTGTCGTCGCCGGCGAGGTGGGCGACGCTGCGTACGTGGCCGACGTTCTCGGCGACGAGGACGAGCACGACCGGCAGGAACATCGGCACTACCGACCAGGTCACGTCCGGCGTGGTGAAGTCGGGCAGGCCGAACCAGTCAGCGTCGCGGAACGCCGAGGTGTCGATCTGGCCCAGGAGAAGCGCGGCGATGTAGCCGACGACGACGCCGACCAGGATCGAGAGCCGGGCGATCAGCCCGCGGAAGGCGACCGCGACGACCAGCACGGTGGCCAGGGTGATCGCGGCGACCAGCACCGAGCCGTTATCCGGCTTGGCCGGGTCGCCGCCGACCACGTTGTTGGTGGCCGCGCCGGCCAGGTTGAGACCGATCAGCGCGACGATCGCACCGGTCACCACGGGTGGCATCAGCGCCTCGATCCAGCCGGTGCCGGTGACCATCACGATCACGCCGACCAGGGCCAGCAGCGCGCCGGTGACCAGGATGCCGAAGAGCGCCGCGCCCATCCCTCCGCCACCCATCGCGGCACCGATCGGCGCGATGAAGGCGAAGGACGAGCCGAGATACGAGGGCAGCCGGTTGCGCGTGACCAGCAGGAACAGCAGCGTGCCGAGACCGGAGAAGAAGAGCGTCGTGGTGGGCGGGAAACCGGTCAGCAGCGGCACCAGGAACGTCGCGCCGAACATGGCGACCACGTGCTGCCCGCCGAAGCCGATCGTCCGGGGCCAGCTCAGCCGCTCACCGGGCTTGACGATCGCCCCCTCGCGTACGTTCTTGCCGTCTTCGTGCAGGTCCCACCCGAATCGCATCTCGCACCCTCTTCAGCTCTCGTACGGCACGATCCGCCGCCTGCCGAACGATAGGGCCGATTCACGCGAGGACGAAAGCCAGCCGCTCCGTAGGGTTGGACACATGACCATCCGCATCGGAGTCCAGATCCAGCCCCAGCACGCCGACTACGCCCAGATCCGCGACGCCGCTCGCCGCGCCGAGGAGATCGGTGTCGACGTGATCTTCAACTGGGACCATTAATGTCGTTAGCGATGTACGGTGTCCACTGCTCCCAGGATGGGCAGAACATAACAGCAGGGCCGCGAGACTTGGAGTCTCGCGGCCCTGCTTGGCTTCGTCAGGCGGCGCTGGCTGTTCGGCTCGGTAGGGGCGTGATCAGTCGGGCGATCGCCTCTCGGTCGTCGGCTCGAAGTGGCGGCGGCTCATGGTCAGCGAGCCAGGCTGCCAATGCGTCCTGCCCGGTGCGGTCGGCGTACTGATAGCGCACCTCGGTGTCGTCTGCAGCTCGGGGGGTGCCGGTGGCGGTCGTGCTCACGTCGGGTCCTTTCGGGCTGGGTTGCGCTGGCTGGCTATGGGCGGTTGGCGGGTTGACGGCTGGACCATTCGGGGTGTTGCTCTATAGGGCGAGGGCGGGAATCAAACCCGGAGACCCGGAAACCCGGGATTGCGGGTCTGACCTGCGAGAACATCTCCGGGTTAGTAGTCGTTAACCTTGGTTCCAAACCCGGAAAC